>JAIMBL010000099.1 GCA_023511615.1 Leptolyngbyaceae cyanobacterium HOT.MB2.61 | reverse complement strand
GAGTAAGGAATTGAAGAATTCTGGATTTTCTGGAACTGTGGTAATATGCGACGAGCCTGAGGATAAGAAAATTAAGGAGGTGTTGCCAGAAGGTTTAGAAGAAGGTTCTGATGAAGAAAGGGTATATTCTGCGATTCAGAAGAAAGGTTCATCGATTCCTAAGATATTGAAGAAATTATCGTATGAGTTAAGTGAGGATTCGGTTGAGAGAATTCTTGCAACTTTAGAAGAAAGAGGATTTGTTAAGGCTTGGACGAAAGGAAAGAGTAGATTATATTTCAAGTCAAAAGATTACAATGAAAGAATGAATGAGGAGATATAAAAAAGAGGTGGTAAAAGATGTTAGATGTAGCATTGGTATCGCTCATACAGGATATGAGCGAGAAAGCGGGCGTGGAAGGTACGATACAGTACTGGACACGGGTTGGTGAAAGTCTTGCGAAGAGAATGGGGAAGGAAGCGTATATAGGCTGGCCATCTTTTAATGTAGCGCTGCGTGAAGGTCGCACTGCGTTTTCGATAGAAGGAGAAGTTTCAGCATTGACAGACCTTGCGATTACTGATGAAGATGGAGATGTTGTGGGATACATATATGCGCTAAAGAGATGCGTATTTCAACCTACGACGTTGAGGATAAGATATTCAGTAGGGGAGCTTCCGAAGGCAGACCAGGATGTAGCGAGGGAATACAACAATTCAGTACGAGATACAGCGGTATGCAATTTCTGTGTAATCCATCAGAAGTTCAGAGAAGAGGTTGCTGGTAATATCACAGTTGCAGAGCAGGCATTGGAATGTATGCAGCTTGCAAATAGGGGATTCATAGGAGAGACGAAGATAGCAGAGAATGCGTTGAAGAAGATAGGTATGAATCCTGAATATGTGCGGAGTTTGCTTCGCAACTATTCATGTGTGTATGCGTTGCTTATGAGAGGTGCGAGATTGAAGGGGGAGGTAAAAGATAAGTAGGGGGTGTAGTGAAATGGCGGATGAGCAGATAAAAGAGAATCCAGTTGAGAGGAAACATGTATATTCGAGAGGAGCAGAGCATAAGGAGCTTATTGAGGACAATCCTTTTGTTGATGTTGCTGCGTTTCTATTCCTTGAGGATATAGCAGATAAGCAGGGTGCTGCAGGGATGAACAATTATCTGATGAGTTTAGCAACGAGTTTAGCAAAGAGCATGCCTGAAGAGAAATACGATACATGGGAGCAATTTTTAGAAGCGGTAAGGAGAGGAGAATCTACGATATCGACATTTGAGAATATAATAACGCCAACAGAGAATTGCATAGTAACAACGAAGTGTCCGTTTTCGAGGGCTTGGAGCGAATATACGAGAAGGATAGGTCATTTCTCTAAGATACATTACGATGTTGCAGAATATTACAATAGCACGGTGAAACCTGGTGCGATAGATACTATGTGCATAATACATCAGACGTTTAGGAGTGCCTCTGCAGAGAGGATAAAAGTAGGTGGAAGACCAGTAAGATATGCGCAAATAGCCTGTGTGTCGCCAGAGGGTGCGAAGAAGATCGCGCCTGAGGAGTGGCTTCCGATATTACTTGAGAAGGCAGGTATTACGAAGACAGAGATGAACATGGCGTTGAGGAATAATACTTGTCTTTGGATATTATACAAAGGCTAAAGTGCCCTCAGGTGGTTATTTGCGACTTCTTGCTGAGGGCGCAGGTTTTTCTTTTTATCAACTTGATAATGCGCAAGATGTAGATAATCTTACGATAGAGGGTTTTGAATATTTTAAAGGGTTTGGGATGCAAAATTATGCCCTGTCCTTCAAGGCTTGGTTGAGAAGGTTTCCGCGCCCTGTGCTTATAGTTGCATTGCGGAACAGGAAGGAAGTAGTGGCTTGGGTGTATATAGAAGAGTGGGAATCGACTGCGTTGGATGGAAATCCAGGATATGTGCTAAGATCGATAGAGACTTTGCCAGAATTGAGAGGCAGGAAAATAGGTATGCGTTTGCTTATGTTAGGGCTTTCTCATACGGTAGGGTATATGTTGACCAAGCCAATGAATCCAAGGGCGCATAATTTTTTCAAGAAAGCAGGATTTAAGGACGAGAACGAATTTAGAAATTTGCCGTTTGATTTATCAAAACATTCGGGATACATGGTATTGACGATACCCAGGAAAAAAGTGATTCTTGAGATGATGTCCCGATATTTTGAGAAGATATATTAAAGAGGAAATGTTGTACAAGCGCATGTGATATAAAATGTGACAAATGCGGGAAGCTTATCCCTCCGATAGTAAATGTTTCAAAGATGTTTGGTAATAAGCATTACCAATTCTGTTCAGAAGAATGTGCGAATTCATTTAAACCTTAAAACGTGTAGGTAATAAAAAACAAAATCAGAGAATTCAGCAAAAGTAGGCTGATCAGGAGATGGGTAGCGGGTAGGGATAGTATATTAGGGTGCAGGCAGTGCCTACAGTCTTTGGTTTACAGCCAGTTTCAAATGCATAAGCCACACTTCAGCCCCTAGCCCCCAGTTCCTTAAAGCCAGCTTCTAGCCCCTCAAAGTGTGGCTAACTTAACTGAAAAC
The DNA here is from genome assembly GCA_023511615.1 of Leptolyngbyaceae cyanobacterium HOT.MB2.61. Classification (GTDB taxonomy): domain Bacteria; phylum Cyanobacteriota; class Cyanobacteriia; order Leptolyngbyales; family Leptolyngbyaceae; genus Leptothermofonsia. The sequence continues at coordinate 14,637 of JAIMBL010000099.1, read as the reverse complement.
CCCTCTAATGCCATTGATAGCCAGCGGGTGCAGGGATTATGACAACCTTCACTTTATTGCCAGATGGTAGCCCTTTCATTCAAAAGAATGCTTTATTCCTTGTGTCCTAGCTAGTTGCCCAGTGCGAAACTTGGCTGAAATTCTAACTAGGTGGACATTTTCCAGGAAACGGAATGAGCTCGGAATCCCTCGAACGCTTACGTAAATACTGCCGGGATGATTCGGCTTTTGAATCTTTGCGACACATTTTCTCTTGCCTGGAGTTGCAATGTCGGCAGGTTGAGGCGCAACTGGCTCAACTGATGCAACAAAACCAGGATAATTCCAGGCAAATTGCGTTTCAGGCATTGCTGCTGAATCAGGTGTGCAATGCGGTGATTGCGACGGATATGGAAGGTCGAATTACCTTCTGGAATCGCTTTGCTGAACAACTTTATCAATGGAAAGCAGAGGAGGTCGCCGGACAAAATATCTATGCAGTCTTACTGCGACAGAATGGTCAAAAGCTGGCCCGGCGCATCTTTGCAATTACCTTGAAAACGAACCTTTGGCAGGGAGAACTGTGGCTGCGGCGAAAAGATGGGAGTGAGTTTTGGGCGGATGTGACCAATACTCTGATTCGTGATACGGAGGGCAATGCCATTGGTTTTGTTGGCATTTCGGTCGATATTACCGATCGCAAAAATGACATTGCTCGACACAAACAGGTTGAAGCGGCCTTACAGCAGGCAAAGCATGAACTGGAAGTCAGAGTTGAAAAGCGGACGGAGGAACTGACAAGAGCCAACGCTATCTTACAGGCTTAGATTATAAAGCGGCGGCAGGCGGAAGAAGCCTTGCAGCAGGCAGAGGCAAAGTATCGTAGTATTTTTGAGAACGAGATCGAGGGCATTTTCCAAACCACGCCCGATGGTCGCTACTTGAATGCAAATCCCGCCCTGGCCAGGATTTATGGCTACAGTTCAGCGGAAGAGTTAATAGCAGACCTGACGGATATTGAGCATCAACTTTACGTGAATCCAGATTCCCGAAAAGAGTTTATTCGCCAGATGCAGGCACAGGGGACTGTTTCAGCCTTTGAGTCCCAGGTTTATCGCAAAGATGGGCAAATTATCTGGATTTCAGAAAATGCCCGCTCTGTCTACAGTGCCAGTGGAGAACTGCTTTATTTTGAGGGAACCGTTGAAGACATCACGGAACGGCGGCGATCGCAGGAAGCTCTTCAGAAAAGCGAAGAAGCGCTCGCCAACCGGGAGCGCTACCTGGCAGCCCTGGTGGAGGTGCAGCAGCAATTATTAACCAATGATAGTGATGAAGAAATGTATGGATGAAGAAATGTATGCCACCATTCTGGAAACCCTGGGCCAGGCTGGACGAGCCAGTCGCGTCTACATTTTTATTAATAGCTGGGATAGTGATGGGCGCTTATGCATGAACCAGCGGGCTGAGTGGTGCGCTGAGGGAATTGACCCCCAAATTGACAACCCCCTCTTACAAAACCTGCCCTACGATGACTACTTTCCCCGGTGGGCAGTAATGCTTGCCCAGAATAAACCTGTTGCCGGAATCGTAGCCAACTTCCCAGAAACTGAGCGCAGCATCCTGGAACCCCAGGGGATTCTGTCAATTCTGGTACTACCTCTGACCGTTCGAGGCGAGTTCTTTGGGTTTATTGGCTTCGATAATTGCATGGAGGCGCGGCTGTGGGAACCTTCAGAACTGGCACTTCTGAAGGCGGCAGCAACTGCACTTTCGCTGGCACTGGAGCGCAAGCAGGCAGAGGAGGCGTTGCGTCAGAGTGAAGCTCGCTACCGGGCCATTGTTGAAAATCAGGTAGACATGATCTGTCGCTATCTGCCGGATGGAGTTCTTACCTTTGTGAACGATGCCTATTGCCGCTATCACCAGATGACCAGGGAAGAACTGTTAGGACGTAGCTTTCTGCCCTTGCTGCCAGAGGAAGACCAGGAGATGGTCCAGCAAAAGATTGCCAGCTTAAGTTTGGCAAACCCTACTGTCGTCTATGAAAACCGTTACAAAACCCGGGATGGGGAAATGCGTTGGCTCCAATGGACCGATCGCATCTTGTTCGATGGGCAGGGCCAGTTTGTTGAGTTTCAGGCAACGGGGCAGGATATTACAGAACGAAAGCGAGCTGAAATGCAGCTTCAGCAACAGGCAGAGCGAGATCGATTGCTGGGGGCGATCGCGCTCCACATTCGCCAATCTCTGGACTTGAGTGAGATCCTGAACCGTACAGTGGCGGAGATACAGCAGTTTTTGCAGACTGACCGGGTTTTGATTTATCGCTTCAATGGAGAACATGCTGGGATTCTGGTTGCTCACTCCGTTGTTCCAGATTGGGAACTTGATGCAGCCATCGATTTTCATCGGGTCTGGTATCGGGACAGCCAGGCGACCTATGAGCGCAGGCAGACTTCCATAGTTAATAGTGTTGACGATCTGGAACTGCCAGATGAGTATCGGAGCCTGATGGCCAGACTTCAAGTGAAGGCAAAGCTGGTGATACCTATTTTGCAGGGAGATCAACTCTGGGGCGTGTTAACGGTTCATCAATGCTCCAGGACACGCCAGTGGCAGTCGTTTGAAGTGGAGTTTTTGGAACAGTTGGCTACGCAGGTGGCGATCGCCATTCAGCAGGCCCAGTTGTTTAGCCAGGTGCAACAGCAGGCACGACGGGAAGAACTGCTGAACAAGATCAGTCGGGTACTCAACTCCAGCCTTGATCCAGAGTACATTTTGGAGGAAATTGTCGAGCAAACTGGTGAGTGTTTTGCCGTTGACCGGGTGTTGATCTGCACCATTAACGATCAGGTGCAGGTTTGCCACGAATGGCGAGCCAGAGAGGAAATCCCCACCTTACTCCATCTCTCAGTGCCCCTCACTGAATTTCCCGATTTGCAGAATCCAGATTCTGATTTCTATCGGCTTGGCAGGTTTCATGCACCGGACTACCGTCAGTATGCTTCGACCGAGACCCGCCGCATGATGGTTGAAGACATGAAGGTTCAGTCCGTCCTCTCAGTACCGATCTTTATTCGTGAGCAGTTATTTGGCATGGTTACCCTCCAGTGCATTGAGACAAGCCGGACTTTTACCGATGACGAAATTCAACTGCTGCGGCAAATTGCAGACCAGGCGGCGATCGCCCTTTACAATGCGCAAAGCTACGAACGGCTGGAGCAGCTTGTAAAAGAGCGTACCCAGGCACTGGAGCAAGAAAAACTGGTGTCAGAAGCTGCAAACCGTGCCAAAAGCGAATTTCTGGCCACTATGAGTCATGAACTTCGTACCCCTCTAAACGCCATCCTGGGGCTGTCGCAACTCTTGCAACGGCAACTCTTTGGCCCCCTGAACGACAAACAAATAGAGTACATCGAACACATCTACAGCAGTGGCAAGCACTTACTTCTGCTGATCAACGACATCCTCGATCTGGCAAAGGTTGAAGCCGGGCGGGAAACCATTACCCCCACCCTGATCAACGTTTCCAACTTCTGTAGCTACTGTCTGGCCATGGTACGAGAACAGGCTTACGATCGCGGCTTAGAGATTGGTAGCCGCATCGATCCCTCCGCCAAAACCTGTTTTGCCGATGAACGCCGACTGAAGCAAATCATGCTCAATCTGCTGTCCAATGCGATCAAATTCACCCCATCTGGAAGAGTTTCCTTAATTGTTGAAAAACAACCGGAAGGCATTTCATTTACCGTTGCCGATACAGGTATTGGCATTCCCGCTGAAAAATTGCCCCTCCTCTTCCGTCCTTTTTCCCAACTCGATAGTCAATTGAACCGCCAGTACGCCGGAACCGGACTGGGGCTGGCCCTTTCTCGCAACCTCGCCCGCCTGCATGGAGGAGATATTACTGTTGAATCGAAGGAGGGAAAAGGGAGCCGATTTACCCTTTACTTGCCCGATTCCGTAGACCCCATGCTATCCGAACCAGCCCGAACGACCCAGAAACAGACCCAACCAGTAAAAATGCCACTCGCCAGAAAGGGGCGCATTCTGATTGTGGAAGATGACCAACCGAGTGCAGCTCTGTTGCAGGACTATTTGCACGCAACCGGGCATCAGGTTGAACATCTTGTTGATGGAACTGATTTTCTCAAACGAGTTCAGGTCTTCCAACCCAATTTGATTTTGCTGGATATGCAACTTTCGAGTACACTCACTGGTCTCGATCTGCTGGCACAGCTTCGAAACCAATCCATCTTGAATTACGTTCCCGTAGTGATGGTCACAGCCATGGCGATGGCGGGCGATCGCGAAAAATTCATCGCCGCTGGAGCCAATGACTACTTAAGCAAACCCATCAGTGTGGCTCAGTTGGAGTCAGTGTTGATGAAGTATTTGTAGCAGGATAGAGGGAATGGAGGGGCTAGAGGTTGGGGAATAGGGATTGGAGAGTGAGTATAACAACTAGCAATTCAACGGACTTTGCCCCATCCCCCCTTCCCCTCGCTACCTTCCTTGCATCTTCAAATAAGCTTGACCATGCTGCCATGCCTGAATCAGATTGCCCCGCATGAGGGCGGCAACTCCGCTGAGGGCTTGCAGTTCTGGCAGGTTTGGATTCAATTTAAGGGCGGTGTTGAGGGCTTGCTGAGCAGCACTGGGGCGGAGGTCGTACAGGTTCACAAAAGCAAGATAGGCATAGGGGTTAGGGTTTTGGGGATCAATCTGAATCACCCGGTTGAGGGCAGCGATCGCTGGATCGACTCGACGCTTCAAAACATTTGCCAGAGCCAGTGCATAAGCAAAGCCAAGATTTTGTGGTTCCTGCTCTAAGCGGTACTCCATTGCCTGCCGGGTCTGATCAACGTAATCCTGCACCGGGTCATACTGGTTGATCCGGGCAATTTCATTAAATGCCCGGTCGAGGGCCTGGGCACCTTTCGGTAAAGCATCTGCCAGAACCCGCAGTTGGGTATTGAGATCTAGCTCTGGAGCAGGGTTAGAGGTCGCGGCTGGATTAATTCGAATGGTAATGTTGGAGCCAGAAGGGGAGCCTTTCCCCTGTCCAATCACAGCGGTTTCTCCTGTTTGCCGATTCAGGTAAATTGCTTCCAGCGTGTAAGTCCCCGGTGCGGCAGCCGCAGGTGGCAACATCGCCATTCGTTCGACGACCTGATAGCGGGTAGGAGAGGAAGAGGGGCGGTTTTTGGAGGTTGCAACCCGCCAGTTGGGATGGAGGAGACCCATCCCAATCGCATGGTCATGCAACCAGCGAGTAGGAGCCTTTCCCTGGGTATCTCCCTGTTTGCGCCAGGTTAGAAGTACCAACCCGGTTCGCAACGCCTCCCAATCTCCAGACCAGCAATAGGTAACGGGTATCGGCCTGCCAGGAGGAGCCTGATCAGGAACAATCACCTGATCGAGAGAAATGGTGCCGGTAGAAGATTGGGGACTGGGAGAAGAAGATTCAGCAATTGTCTTTGCTGCTTCTCCCTTTCTAACCGCTTCCTCAACCAATGGACTCACTTCTAACAGCGGAATTTGCCGCCGAAACAGTTTAAGGACACTGCTATCTGGTAACTGCCAGCTCTTTTGCAGCCTGAAATCCCCACTCTGCTCAACCAGTTGAGTGATGGCAGTCTGGGCATCTGGCTTTCGAAGGGAGCCGTGATTTTCGGTTTTAGTAAGAAACCAGGAGAGCGATCGCCCATCCTGCTCGACCTGCTTCAACCGGGTGCCAACCTGCCGCCCATAGACCTGAAAGTTTCTTAAGTTGCCGTAGTAATTGATGTTGTGCTGATTGACTTCCGCTGTAGACGGCAACACCCCAATCGTTGATTGCAGGTAAGGTTCGGTCTGGATCACTTCCGCTACGACTTCTGCATGGGGATAGGGGGCACCCAGATAGGCGGGATGATGGGCGATCCCATTCCGCAATGCCCCCCCTGGCCTGAGGGGAAACAGGTTATAGACCATCAGCACCCCCGCCAGACCCACCGCTCCCCACCGCAACGGCTGCCAGCGTTTGGGCAGCAACGTCAGGCCATAGGCCAGAATAACCGCAATCACCGGGAGGCAGGGCACGATGTAGCGAGCATCTTTGTTGGGGTTGAGGGAGGAAAGCAGATAGCTGCCGAGCAAGAAAATGAGTAGCCAACCCAGAGATCGACGGGAAGCATTGTAGATTTGCTGCTGATAATCTTTGGGTTTGGGGGCGTAGTCCCAGCTATTGCACCACTGACTGCTGACCCGCGATCGCCGCCAAAAAAACAGCAACCCGACCAACCCCACCAGCAATAATGGTAGTGATACCAAGCTGGGGAGTAGTTTTAAGTAATACGTCCATGCCTCTAAGGACAGGAGCGCTGGATCGCCTTCTGCGATCGCCGAATCTACTGTTGCCCGTTTACCAGAAGACAGGATCAGCAGCCAGTTTGTACGGTACCAGGGACCAAACACCAACAGTGACACCAGCACCGCTGTCGCTAACTGGGCCAGATGTCTCCAGGCCCGCTGCCGCAGGGCTTCCCCAATCACCCAAACCAGTGGCAGCAGCAGAAAAAGTAACGCGGGTTGTTTCACCATCAATGCCAGACCAAACGTCAGGCCAAGGGCGATCGCCAGCAGCCAAGCATAGCCAATGATCAGCGACGATTGACCAATGGCGATCCCTTTCCTGATGCTGGGTGATGGAACACGAAGGATTCTCCAGACTGTCAAACAGGTAAAGCACAGCGTCACCATGGCGGCCAGCGGGTAGTCAAGCAGGTAATCGAGGCGCACACGGTAAAGTCCAGGCATGAGCAGGCAAAGCCCCGCCGCCCAGAGGCCAACCGGAACAGAAAACAGGCTCACACCCAGTGCATACACCGATCCCAGCAGGATGGCACTGTAGACCAGATTTACCCCCGTACTCTGGTCAAACCCAGGCCCAAACAGGCTCAGGAAAGGTATCGTGGAGATATAGACCAGAGGTGGAATTTTGGATGAAAGCTGCCATAACCGAATCCACCAATCTGAGGAAAACCACTGGGCGGTTTGAAACGCCTGCCAGTAGTTGAGAGCACCCGTCAGATAATCCGCCTGATCCCAATTGGGAATGGAGCGGTCGATCGCAAACCAGAGGCGATCCGCGATCGCCCCCATCAACCAGATCAAACCCAGAATCTGGAGCCCCCTCATCCATGCTCGTTGATTATGCTCAGTCACCAACCCTTCATCATCTCAACAGCTTTCTCATCTTGACATGGAGAATACCCGCCTCTTCAAACACGGCCCCCTCTGGCTCAAATCCCATTTTCAGATAAAAATCTCTCACTAGCTCCTGGGCATGAATCTGCACCTCAGTAATATGCTGAGCTACCAGGATCTCCAATGTCTTTTCCATAATCTTTTTGCCAATCCCTAACCCACGGGCTTCTGGTAAAACCGCAACCCGTTCCACTTTTGCCGTATGCCCATCCAGGAAACGCATTCTAGCCGTACCGACCGGCTTACTATCCAGATAGGCCAGCAGATGTTGCGATTCCTCTTCCTTACCGTCAAACTCCAGAGACGGATCAACCCCCTGCTCAATTTGAAATACCTGATACCGGATCTGGTGGGCCTGGGATAACTCCGCTGGATACTCCACAACCTTAATGAATAGGCTACTCATAGCATTGACAGGCTGAAAGAATCATTAATTCAAACGGCGAACCAGGGGAACACTGAAAGAAACCGGGTTCTAAGACAGCAAAACGAAAGTTTTGTTGGAGGAGCAGGGGGCCATCTGGATTTAGATAACCCGGCAGAGTTCCTTTGGTGAACCCCTAGTGTTCTGCCAGGAAATTTCGCCGGGTCGCAGACCCTCAAAATTTAACTCTTATCAACTTCCTGGGTATTCGCTACCCATCAAATCTAATTTGACAAAGCACTAGAAACATAGAGTATCTAAGGGAAAGAATATTGGAAGAACGCGCCTTCTGGCTTGCCTGGTCACAATTTAATGGGATTGGTCCAATATTGTTGAGGCGATTGGAAAGGTCCTTTGGCACGCTGGCAGAAGCCTGGAACGCCAGTTATGAAGACTTAATCGCTGTGGAGGGTTTGGGGCCGCTAACGGCAGAAGCGATTGCAGTAGAGCGGCGGAATATTGACCCCAAAGAATTGCTACAACAGCACGAGCGAGAGAATCCTTACTTCTGGACACCAGCCGATGCCGAGTATCCCCGCCTGCTCCTGGAAATTCCCGATCCTCCACCTGTGCTGTATTACCAGGGCAAGGTTGACCCGCAGGAGTGTCAGGGGTTAGTGTCTATGGTAGGAATTGTAGGGACTCGTAACCCTTCAGAGTACGGCAAACGATGGACCCGACGCTTCACCAGAGCCCTGGTTAAAAATGGGTTTACGGTGGTTTCAGGACTGGCAGAGGGAATTGATACGGAAGCCCACCGCAGTTGTGTAGAGGCCGATGGACGCACTCTGGCCATCATGGGAACGGGCGTAGATATTGCCTATCCCTGGTTTAACCGTAACCTCTACCAGCAAATTCTTCAGCGCGGACTGGTGCTGAGTGAATATCCAGCTGGCACCCAACCCGATCGCATCCATTTCCCCCGCCGCAATCGCATCATTGCCGGGCTCTGCCGTGCCATTTTAGTCATGGAAGCTCCCAAAAAGTCGGGGGCTTTAATCACAGCTCACCTAGCTAATGAATACGGTCGAGATGTATTTGTACTACCAGGAAGTTTGGAAAATCCAAAGGCGATCGGCTGTCTTAACCTCTTACATCAGGGAGCTCAGGTGATTTTAGGGGAAGACCATTTGTTAGAAATGTTAGGCACAATTCCCCAGCTGCAACCCTCTCCTCAACCCAGCCAGATCCAATTGCCCCTCAACCTGGAACCCGAGCTGGAAAAGGTATTGCAAACACTCACAACGCTGATTCAAAAGCAAAATATAGAATCGGTTCCCTTTGATCTAATTGTGCAACATTCAGAATTGCCCGCTGGCAACGTTTCCAGCGCCTTGCTCCGGTTAGAACTGTCAGGACTCATTTCTCAACTTCCCGGTATGCGGTATCAGAAGGTCTGATGAAATTCAGTGTAGATTACAATTCTCAAAAAGTTTTCATTCGTGATACGTTCACATTTTTCCTGATGCTTTTTTTAGCTACACAGCAGTAAATTACCAATCTCTATCTTAAGTTTTTACGCTATTTATTGCTAACTATTGCAGTATTTCGCTTGTTTGAGATGACCGGCTTACCTTGCGCTATCACTAGGGCAGGGGGGCGATCGCATCCACCTTAGCCAAAACCTCAGAGGTTTAGGTGCCGATGTGGGGCAAAGGTGCAGTTTTAGGTTAAAACCTCCAAGGTTTGCGTAAGCCTGTAACCCCCTTCTACCCCTGATTCCTATAGCATTTATCCTTTAATTTCAGTTGAGGGAACAACTATGGCAACTGAAACCATCGAGATTAACAGACAAATTTCACAGGCGGACTGGTTGGAATTTTTCGACGCATTCACCAAGGATAATCGGGGACGGCTTCTGACAATTGAACTACTCGATCAGGAACTGGGGGATCAGGAACTGATCAAAGCAGCCCCTTTGTGGGCAATCGCCCGCGACCCCGCTGACAAGGGTGATGCGATAATCATTGAAACCGGTCGAGAAACCGTCTCCTACGCTCACACAATTGATGCTCCTATCGATGTTTGGGCTGGGCAAGACGAAAACGGCGTGATTCTGGTTTTGAAGATCTCCGACTCACAAGGTAACCACACTCTTCTGAAATTCCAGCGAGAATAGGTCATGCTCAAATTATAAGTTTCCTCTTAATTAAGCAAGCGGGTCAAATCAAATTGAACATAGAGTTTCTGATAAAATTCTCCGGCTGCCGCTATCCCCCTTGCCAAGGGGGACTACAGGAGATGGGGCATTTAATTACGCCTGCTTACTCACGCCGACGTCATGAACTGGGAGGGGGCTCCTCGCCACAGCAGTGCTAGCTGGCTGGCTGGCATGGTGAGATACAAAACGTCTCCCGCACCCAGAGAAACATTCAACAGATCCCATCCGTGCACCGTCTGGCAGCGGGTAACAACATACAGCGGCACACAATCCACTTCCATAGCAACCTCCTGCACCCGCCGATTGCAAAAAGGATGACCCGGCGTAATTACCGTTGCCAGGGCAACCCATAGACTATCGGCAGTCATCCCATTTCCTAAAATGCGACCACCCAGAGCCGCTGCCGCAAAGGCAGGGGCTACCAGTTCTGCCGGACTGAGTACGGCTTCAAACTCAAACACCCGCTGGGCCATGTGGGCAAACTCCGGGTCCTGATAGCGGACGATCGCCGATACCCTGGGATTCAACCCCTTCGCATTCAGAGCAATCTCTAAATTCGCTGTATCATTGCTCGTGACAGCCAGAATTGCCTGGGCCTGTTCAAAATTGGCCGCCTTCAGTGTAGCTGGTAAACTGGCATCCCCTTGAACCACTGGAACTTTCATCGCTCGCACCGTGCTGAGAAAGCGACAGTTTGGATCTTGTTCAATCACCACAACTTCATAGCCACAGTGGTAGAGATGGTTAACGATCTGTACACCAACTCCGCCCAAGCCGCAAATGATGAAGTGTCCCCTGGGAGGAATCCGCGCCACTTCCCAAAACCGATCAAACCGTGTACCCAAAATGAAATCGTTGAGCAGGGCGTAGGAAAGCCCGATCACCGCTGCTCCCACCAGCATGACAAAGATAGTAAACAATTTGAGACTGTCAGGCAGATGCTCGACAGCAATCAGATTATCTCCGGCCCCTGTAATCAGGCTGACAGAAAAATAGAGGGCATCGATAGGGGAGGTTTTGAGGATAGAGGTTAAGTAAATTAGAGTACCAATGCTAATGGTCAACAACAGCAGCAAGGTACTACCCAGCAGGGCCTGGCTGTGTTGTCTCAGGTATTTCAATGCCGTTGGTAGCTTGACCAACCGTTGCGTCAGCGATCGCTTGGCCTGACGGATGCCCGGTTTTGTGCCAACAATCAGGCGATCTCCCGGTTGCAAGCGCATTCCCCGCAAAACAGCAGTGACTAAATCAACCCGTTCATCGAGTGGCAGATAGTAAATTAACATGCGGTTGCGATCGTCCCAAAGCTCGCTCAACTTTCGCCCACACCAGGGATGATCGCTGGTAATGTGTTCCTCGTGGATAGGCCAGGTCTGGTTAAACAGCCGAAGTTGCCCGATCGCCGCATTTCCCAGAGCAGAGAAAGCAAAGATAGGAGCCGAAAGCGCCGCCACACTCATCGTGATGTGGTCAGGCAGCGTATTGTCAAGCCGCTCCCCTAAACTGGTATTAAATAGACGGTTGACAATGCGAATTCGGGGATTTAATATCCGTGCCTGCATCAGCACCGCCAGATTCAATCCATCCTCATTGCCTGCCAGGACAATGGTTTGCGCCTCTCGAATGCCCGCTGAAAGGAGTGTTGCCGCAGAGCGCATGTCTCCAACAATTACATCCTCTCCCTCCCCCGGAAGAGCCCTGTCGTGGATGCCCACGACCTGCGCACCCTGCTGTCTTAGCAGGCAGAGAATCTTATAACCCGTCGGGCCCAAACCACAGACGATGATTCGAGGTTTCATTGCTTCAGAACCACAGCCACCATTGGCTTTCTCACTCAACCCCCTCATTCTGGAACAGGCATACCAGAAGGACTGTAGCTGAAAACACCTTTAGGGCAGGGTTAAGGGGGCAGGTAGAAAATAGGGCAATTCTCAAATGAGTGGAATAAATTCTCAAATGAGTGGAATATGGTTATTTTGAAAGAAGAAAGAAGAAGGAAGCCAGGAGTAGGGAGTAGGGGCAGGGGTTAGGAAGCTAACAGCCAATAGCTAACAGCCAACTCAAAACTCAGAACTCATAACTCACCTGCCCATCCACTCATCGACTCTCTGCACCCCCTCCCCCCTCTTTAACAATCCACAACTAACCCCCAGCCCCTGGCTCCTAACCCCTCATAACTCCTGACTCCGGACCTCTCACCCTGAAGACCAATGACTTATTACGTAATCTACGACGGTAACTGTAATCTCTGCGTCACTTTGGTGCAGCTTTTAGAGAACCTGGATCGAGGCAGGCAGTTTCAATACATACCAATGCAGGATGAGGAAGGGTTAAGCCGCCTGAAAATTACGGCACAGGATTGTGAGATGGGAATGATTCTGGTAAATGCCAACTTCCCAGAGCAACGCTGGCAGGGGAGCGATGCGGCAGAAGAAATTGGGCGGCTGTTGCCAATGGGTGAGGTGTTTGTCAAAGCATATCGGGCTTTGCCAGGAATGAAGTGGACGGGCGATCGGGTCTATGAACAGGTCCGCGACAATCGCTATGCCCTCTTTGGTAAGCGCGAAAGTACCTATCAGCCTGCTTACCCCGCCTGCCCTTCGGAAAGTTGCCGCCTGTGAGGAGATGTCATAAAACAAATCCTGGGTCAACGAGACTGGGAGAATGTCAAACTGCTCTAACGTTTACTGGTGACCCATCCTCACAATTTTCTCAAATTGTTTTTCTATAAGTAAGGTAAGAGTGAAAGATAGCGTGTTATAGCCGTAGTCATTGTGGTGGATAGGACGGGGGTAGGGGTGGCCCCCTTGGCTGGGGGCAAAGCCCCCACCACTACCTCTTGAATTCCAGTCCTAACTTTAATTCCAATCTCCTAACGCGCCTGCGTAAAGCTATATTTGCCTTTTTTCTGACTTCCAACGATCTCTTAGTTCCCTTAGCAGGTTATTTAATATGTTTCAGAAAATATTGGTTGCCCTAGATCGATCTCCACTGAGTGAACATGTATTTGAAGAGGCACTGTCTCTGGCAAAAACGAACGATGCAGCACTGATGTTGTTGCATGTCCTGTCACCGATGGAAGAAGGCTACCCCATGCCCGTCTATCCAGGACTCGACAGCGTTTATCCAGGTAATGATGAGGCAATCCGGCTCTACGCCCAACGATGGCAGGATTTTGAGCAGAAAGGAATAGAAATGTTACGTAAGCTCAATGGCAAAGCCCTTGCAGCAGGCGTGACGTCTGAGTTTAGCCAGAATGTTGGCGAGCCCGGTCGAGTGATTTGTAATCTTGCTCAAACCTGGGATGCTGACCTGATTGTTTTGGGGCGGCGAGGCCACTCCGGCCTGAGTGAATTAATTCTTGGCAGTGTGAGTAACTATGTGTTGCACCATGCTCCCTGCTCGGTTCTGGCTTTACAGGGCAAGGCTTTGAGTGAAGCCGAGAAAACCTGATCCATGGGGCGATCGCTCCTATCCTCAACCGGGGAACTCTGGGAGCGTAGTCTTTTCCCCGTCTCAGTCGATTGCATGAGAGTTGCCCTTGTCCACGATTACCTGCGCGAATACGGGGATGCGGAGCGGGTGCTACAGGCATTGCACCGCATGTATCCCCAGGCTCCAGTCTACACCGCTTTTATTGATCAGCAACAGTTGGGAGTCGATGCAAATCGATTTGCTGATTGGGATATCCGGACGACATGGGCACAACGATTACCTGCGATCGCCCACTTTCCCCACACCTACCGGGTTCTGATTCCCTACTTCTGGGAGTCCCTTGATCTTTCCGCCTACGATCTGGTTATTTCCTCCTCCAACCGTTACCTCAGCCATTCAGTCTTGACCCGTTCAGACGCTTTGCATGTCTGCTATTGTCACACTCCGCCCCGCTACTTATGGGAACCAGCCAGCCATGCACCCCGTCCCCGTAGTGGGTATGGCATCTGGGCCGATAGCCGCCTGAGACAGTACGATTTTTCGGCGGCTCAAAGGGTTGATCGTTTCGTCACCAACTCTGAAACGGTGGCTCGTCGCATCAAAAAGTTCTATCGATGTGCCGCTGAGGTCATTCCTCCCCCCGTCACCATTTATGGGGATGGTCAGGCTGGAGATCAGTATTACCTCTACGTGGGCTCTCTCACCTGTGACCAGCAAGTTGATCTAGCTATAGAAGCCTGCAACCGACTCAACCGCCCCTTGTGGGTAATTGGCGTTGGCAGCGATACCCGACGACTGCAAAACCTTGCAGGCCATTCCATTCGCTTCTTGGGGGCCGTGCCTGCTCACGAAATGCCCCCTATCTATGCCCATGCCAGGGCACTCATTTTTCCCTGCGCCGATGCTGACTTTGGGTTTTCGCCAGTAGAAGCCATGGGATATGGGGTACCGGTCATTGCCCCAGGCCAGAGCGGTATTCGAGAAGTTGTGCTGAACTACCGCACGGGATTACTGTTTTCAGAACCAACCGTAGAGGGGCTATGTGAGGCGATCACCCAATTTGAGGGTTTGCGCTTCTTTTCCCATGCCTGCATCCAAAGAGCCGAGGAGTTTGCTGAATCGGTCTTTATCGACAAACTGGGATGGTTTATTGCCCAGGCATTGGATGCTCATACGCTGGCAAGGACGATCGTTGAGTAACAGTTATGCTTGGGAATTTCTTAAGAAATTTAGCAAGGGAAACGCTTCTGAAGACAATGGAATTTAGTACAGGTGAGAATACCTTCCCACAGACTGGAGAAAGGGTGGGTGGTGTGCTAGACATGTGGATCCAGTTTGCAGAACGCTAGTATGGTCAACTTTTCTGACATAGTTATCCCCAGGT
>JAIMBL010000098.1 GCA_023511615.1 Leptolyngbyaceae cyanobacterium HOT.MB2.61 | reverse complement strand
CCTCCAGACAGGGGGTTTCACCCCCTCTACCCCCAAAGCCGTCTTTAATTTAATTGCACCCAGCTACTTATAAAGTTATTTTTTATAAAGTTATTTTCAAATCACCCGATTCACCCCTAACTTCCAGTCCCTGGCCCCGCACAATGGGGCTAACTCAACAAGAAAACATCGTACGACTCTGGTTCTGTACCCTCTCTGACAAGAATTGGTGATCGTTCGCTGCATAATGAGGGTTCAGTTGTTTTGACAGGATCGAAAAAGTCATGGGACGCGCCAAAAAAGTTGTACTGGCATACTCTGGTGGAGTAGATACATCTGTCTGCATCCCTTATCTCAAACACGAATGGGGAGTGGAGGAAGTGATTACCCTGGCCGCCGACCTGGGACAGGGAGCTGAACTGGGACCCGTTAAAGAAAAGGCTTTGAAATCTGGAGCCGAAGTCTCGCTGGTCATTGATGCAAGGGAAAGCTTTGTCAGAGAATTTGCCTTTCCTGCCATTCAGGCCAATGCTCTCTATGAGAATCAATACCCCCTCTCAACCGCCCTGGCTCGTCCATTAATCGCAAGGTTGCTGGTTGAGGTGGCTGAAGAGTATGGGGCCGATGCCGTAGCTCACGGCTGCACTGGGAAGGGAAACGACCAGGTACGGTTTGACGTTTCCATTTCTGCCCTGAACCCCAATTTAAAGGTGCTGGCTCCAGCACGAGAGTGGGGGATGAGTCGGGAAGAAACCATTGCCTACGGCGAGCGCTTTGGGATTCTGGCTCCCGTCAAGAAGTCTTCTCCCTACAGCATTGACAAGAACCTGTTGGGCAGGGCAATTGAGGCAGGGCCTCTGGAAGACCCCTGGACAGAACCACCCGAAGAAGTTTATGAGATGACGGCTGCGATCGCCCAGGCTCCTGACCAGCCTGAATACGTGGAAATTGGCTTTGAACAGGGAATTCCTACAACCCTCAACGGCAAAACATTGAACCCTGTTGCCCTCATTACTGAACTGAACGAAATCGCTGGAAGACACAGCGTCGGTCGCATCGATATGATTGAGAACCGCCTGGTGGGTATTAAGTCACGGGAGGTTTATGAGACACCTGCACTATCGGTACTGATTCAGGCCCACCGCGATCTGGAAAGCCTCACCCTGACGGCAGATTTACTCCATTACAAGCGTGGCATCGAAGAAACCTATTCCCAGATTATCTACAACGGTCTCTGGTACAGTCCACTGAGAGATGCCCTGGATGGGTTTGTGAAAAAGAGTCAGGACCGTGTTTCTGGAACCGTTCGCCTGAAGCTATTTAAAGGTCATGCAATCGTGGTTGGGCGCAAATCTGCCTACTCCATCTACAGTCCCAATCTGGCAACCTACGGCGCTGAAGACACCTTCGACCACAAAGCCGCTGAAGGTTTTATCTACGTCTGGGGATTACCCACTCGCGTCTGGTCTCAAAAGTTGCGGCAGTAGGGAAAGAAGGAGAGGAGCTCCCCCTTCTAGCTACTCTCCTGACCCTTTTGCCTTTCCTTCTTGCTGTTTTCTGTCTTCCCTGTCCCCCTTTGCCTACTCCCTTCGGTTGAACGTTTCTATCCTGGTAGATCTAACAATGATGAGTGGCGCTAGCCACCATCATTAACAACTCAAAAATCATTACGATTTGGGCACCCACCTCTATCCTAACTGGGGGGTAGATAATCCAGTTCCTAAGTAGCTAGGTGCAATATTGGATATGCTGGTAGCCAACAGCTAATAGCTGCCTTCAGCTTATGTCAAGCTTCCTGGGTTTATGTTTACTAGAATTTCAATATGGCGTATCCCGACCCTGCAAGTTTTTGGATCTAAGGAACTCAGTTTATGGAAGATATTCGCATCGCTCTAATTGAAGACCATGACCTGACCCGGGTTGGAATGCGAACGGCCCTCCAACAAAGAGGAGGGTTTCAAGTTGTTGGCGAAGCAGCAAATGCAACAGACGGACTGAAATTGCTGGAAACAACAACGCCGAATGTTGCGATCGTCGATATTGGTCTGCCAGATATGGATGGGGTGGAGTTAACTCGGCGCTTCAGAAAGTTTCAGGCAGAGGCCGATGACCCGGCCAAGGCAGCGACAAAGGTGCTGATCCTGACTTTGCAGGACAGTGAAGAGGTGGTAATGGCGGCCTTTGCTGCCGGAGCGGACTCTTACTGTATGAAGGATGTGAGCCTGGATAGCCTGGCAGAGGCTTTGAGAGTCACTAGCGAGGGCAACTCCTGGATTGACCCGGCGATCGCCAAAATTGTTCTTCAACAGGTCTATCAGTCAACTCCCAGCGATCACGTGGAGGCAGATACGGTCACCATCAACGCGGCGGAGCCAGAGTATAGCCAGATGCTGGAGGCTTACCCACTGACTGAACGGGAACTGGAAGTGCTGCAATTGATTGTGGATGGGCACAGTAATGCGGCGATCGCTGAGAAGCTCTATATCACCGTTGGTACCGTCAAAACCCATGTCCGCAACATCCTCAACAAGCTCTGTGCTGATGACCGCACTCAGGCCGCCGTTCGGGCTCTGCGGGCTGGTTTAGTTGGGTAGTCCTGCTCTACAGACCTGCGAACCACTCGTATCCCTGGTCTTCCCAGTAGCCGAGTCGGGGCAGTAGCTGGCTGGTCAACATAATCCGGGTTACCCACTTGCTCTGTTTGTAACCCAGCTTAATCGGTGCTGCCAGTCTCAGGGGGGCACCGTTTTCGACTGGCAGTGGCTCCCCATTCTTCTGATAGGCCAGCAGAGTTTGGGGATGCATCACCGAGGCCAGATCCCAGCTTTCGTAGTAGCCATCTGCTGACTCAAAGTAGACATAGCGGACTCCGTTCTTGGGTTGTGCCAGTCGAATAATCTCCCGCATGGGCACCCCTCCCCACTGAACGATCGCCGCCCAGCCTTCCACACAGACGTGTCGAATTACCATTGAAGTGAAGGGCAGACTCTTGACGGATGGCAGATCAAGCTGAAGTGGATTTTGCACCTCTCCACCCACAACCAGCCGAAACGTTTCAGCATCAATCGTGGGCGTAAACCGGAATGTATTCACAATTAACGCATCCGGTTCAATTGCACTGACTGGAAATTCCGGCACGTTTTTTTGCGGATTCAGTAGTAATGCATCCAGTCGGTCATTCAATGGCATAAAAATCTTGCCGACCGGATTTTCCAGTAAGGTCAGCCCAGAGGTACCCAGAAGCCAGCCCGCTCCAGTCATCCCAGCAATGCGGAGAAAGCTTCGGCGTGAGGAAGATTGGGGAGAGTCAGGAGTCATTTTTACAGACCATACTTTTTTTCAAGCGCCCTCTAAAAAATAACTAAATAAAAAGCCCGACAGATGCCGGGCTCGTCACTACTCTCTCATACTCGTAGAAACTCTTAGCCTTAGCCTGAAATCCCCTGACAATTTGGGAATGAATTCCAGGAAATTATCACAGATCGCCGCCACGGGCTGCCAGTAGGAAGATGACAACAGGGCCCGCAATCACAATTGCTGCCAGCATCGTCAACTGAGCGATCGCCTCATAGTTGATGCCGCTAAAAACGTTTAGCAAGCTGCTCAAAAAATCCATTACCCCTCCGATCCAACATCAATAATCAGTGATAACAGCCAACAAGATACGCATTTATAATTCTGCAACGACGACTATTTTATCGACCAATGGGGTCACTTTTAAGAAAGTTAATAAAACTATATAATCCCCAATCCCTTCATTCTTCAGCATCTTCCCAATTCTGAAAAGACTTTATGTTCCTCCTTGAGGAGAAAGGTTAAGCTAAGTTCATAAACACGAACTTGCTGAACCAAGGTCCCAACTATGACAACCTGGCGATGTGTACAAAATTGTGGTGCCTGTTGTCACCTGGATCCGGCAGACCGTCCTGATCTGGCAGAGTATCTTGCTCCTAAGGAACTGGAACTTTACTTGAGCCTGGTGGGGGAAGGGGGGTGGTGCGTTCATTTTGACCATACCACCCGCGAGTGCCGCATCTATCCAGACCGCCCTCGCTTCTGCCGGGTTGAGGCCGAGACGTTTCAAGCCATGTATGGTGTTCAACCTGAAGAATTGAATGACTTTGCAATTGACTGCTGCCGCCAGCAAATCGAAGGGGTTTATGGCGATCGCAGCCTGGAACTGCTTCGGTTTGATCAGGAAGTTGGAGTCAGGCTGATCTAGTGAATATTGGGATTTTCGCCTGTGTCGGTTGCCTTTTCATATAAACTTTTGGATAATGAAAGGAAAATGAAAGAAAACGGCAACCCAAGATTATTGTGGAAGTTCATTCGTCAGCTTTCAATCGCCTCGTCCTATACTCAGATTCTGTGGAAGATGACCCTGCTTCCACTCATCCCCGTTTAGAACTGGAGCTAGATTCAGGAATCGTTATTGAAGAACGAGACATTCCTCCATCGTCTACGGTTGAACCTCAACCTTTGGCTGAATCTAACAGCATTTGTCAGGGTTGGAAGGTTTTTGCAACCACCTTTGCCACCATCTTTCTGGCTGAGTTAGGGGATAAAACCCAGGTTTCCACTCTGTTAATGAGTGCTGAATTCCACGCTCCCTGGGTTGTGTTCACCGGAGCGGCTGCCGCTTTAATCGCGACCAGCCTGCTGGGTGTACTGGTGGGTCGCTGGCTCTCAACCCGCCTTTCCCCCAGAACATTAGATACGGCTGCGGGAATTACCCTGGCGCTGATTTCCGTCTGGCTATTGTGGGATGTTTTAAGTAGTTAGGAGCCAGAAGGAGTGGTAGATGGACTGGCATCTTTTGGGACTTAGCTTTGTAACTGTGTTCATTTCGGAGTTAGGGGACAAAAGTCAACTGGCGGCGATCGCACTGAGTGGCAATTCCCGATCGCCTCGATTTGTGTTTTTGGGAGCGGCGGCGGCTCTCCTTCTGGCCAGTCTTCTGGGGGTTTTGTTGGGAGAAGGAACGGCTCATTTGCTTCCGGCCCATGTCGTTAAAATAGTTGCGGCTATTGGCTTTGCAATTATGGCTATCCGGCTCTTGCTGCCCCGTTCAGAATCAACCGGAGATTCATAGGGGCTATTCTTTGGAAAGGCTTTCTACCTGAGTGTCAGGATCCAGGGTCTGGTTGATGCGTTCTTTGTATCTCAAGATTTCGCGAGTATTAAAGTCAAGGGCGATCGCACTCAGTTCCTCCAGTTTTGCATTCAAGTAAACAATGAAGTCTGCCAGGCCGATGAGCTTGCCATCTTTTGATTTATTAGTGGTGATTTATTAGTGGCTAAAAATCTCAAGATTTCGCTTTCAAGATTGGCATAAGCAATGTAAATTGTCGATTTTCCTTAATATTTTTTTCGTAGCTCAAACTCACTGCCACACTTCCGCAAAAAGCAATAATGCTGGAAGGAACAATAAATAGATTAATTAATGAAATAGATTAATTAATGCATTATTGACTCGTTCCCAACCTACCCGGCTAATAAAGAAGAGGCACAGAGATGCCAACAAAGCACTGATCGAAACTAAAGTAATTGTGACAAATAGACGGGTATAGCAATAGGACAAAACATCAGAATGGACAAATGCCCTTGAGGCGGCATACAGGTAATAAAGAGTAGCCTGCGCTACTCTTTCATCTAAAACGGAGTCCCTGGAATATTGATTTTGTTTCGGTGATAAGCGTGGCTTATCGCCAAACTCCCAGGAGAGCCAGAGACTCGAGGAAATCAGGGTTTCAAGGAGTCAGAGCCTCACTTCTAGAACACCTTCTATGGTTTGCGGTATTTTGTTGTAGAGGTAATGCACATTAAAAAGACTTTCCCTTTCAGCATCTTCTAAAATTCAACTATTCCCTTCGCCTCGATTGTCTGTCCTTACTCCTAATGAGAGATCTGTTTGCCAGAGAAGCGATCGCCCAGATTCCCAAAATCCTCACCTTACTGGATCGAAACCCCCACAGCCCTACCTACGGATGTTTCGACCGTAATTTCTGGCAGTACAAGATTATCGACTTCCCCAGTGGCATGGCCCAGGAATTTGTACTGCCCCTTGCCCTAGCTTACACCACTAATTTACCCGGCAACCCTTTCTACCACCAGTCAGTACTGCGTGATTGGGTAGCCGCCGGAATTCTCTTTGCTGCACGCAGTGCCCATATCGATGGTTCCTGCGATGATTACTTTCCCTTTGAGCGGGCAGGGGGTGCGACAGCCTTTTCTCTGCTTGCCTGCATCGACAGTTTCCTGTTGCTCGAATTTCAGAATGAAGAAATGCTCCGGTTCCTGGTGCAGCGGGCAGAATGGCTGGCCCACCACCACGAAAGCGGCCAGCTTACTAATCACCAGGCCCTGATAGTTCTTTGTTTAGATCTGTTGGGAGAGCTGCTGCAAGCCTCTCGCTGGGAGCGAGCCCGCACCGAACGACTGGAACGGGTTCTTTCCTGGCAAGATCCGGAAGGCTGGTTTCAGGAGTACGAAGGTTACGATCCTGGCTATCACACGCTGACTATTTCTTGCCTTGCCAGAATTTATCAGCGCAGACCCGATCCAAGACTGAAGGAAGCTTTAGTCAGAGCCGTAGAATTGGCGACCCACTTTATTCATCCCGATGGCTCTTACGGTGGAGAATACGGCAGTCGCAACACCTACAACTTCTTCCCCCACGGCTTTGAACTGGTGGGGCAGTGGATGCCAGAAGCATTGAGCATCAACGATCAGTTCCTGATTGGGCTGAAGAATGGCCTGGCTCCCTGCTACGCCGATGATCACATTATTGGCCACCATACCTGGAACTACTTCCTGGCCTGGCGTGATTTTGTTTTAGACCGTCCCGCCCCCGCTTCACGTCCCACAGGCCGCCTCTGGCTAAAGAACGCGGGAATTTTAATTGATCGCCGCAATGATACTGAACTTTACCTCGCACTGAACAAGGGTGGCGTCTTCAAGTTATTTCGGAACTCCAGATTAATCGCCTCAGACACTCAATTTTCAGTTCAGGTGGCAGAGGGAAGTCGGCTAAAAAATGCGGTTGCCCATCTGGTAGACAACTATGAGCTTTACGTGGACAGGGATGAAATTTCCATTCGAGGGCAGTTGGGTTGGGCAAAGCAAAAGCAGATGACCCCGTTCAACCTGATGATTCTGCGAATTGTGATGCTGACTTTGGGACGTTTCTTCCCTGACCTGATCCGCAAACTGCTGCAACGGATGTTGATTACAGGCAAGGAGCCTGCCCCTTTCTACTTCCATCGCCACTTTTACTGGCAGGATGGTCACTGGCAGGTGACTGACAGTTTGCAAGCCAACTCCTGGCGGGAAGTTCGAAGTGCAGGGATTGGTTGTGACCAGACTTCAATTCACGTTGTTATGAGCCGCACCTTTCAAAGGGGACAGTTGCAACCCTGGCTGGATTTGACCGAGAAGGTGAGGATACTGCCAGATAACCAACCCCTCCATCTAAAGCGCCAATTTTGAGCGAAAAAGTTTTGAGCAGTAAAAAACAGACCTGCTACTCTGCCAGATTGAATTTGACGGGTGCTGTCAGTTCGTAATAAGGGCTGAGGGCTTCCCTGCTGAGCGAGCGGGAAGCCCTTCGTGAAGGAGGCGGTCAGGGCACTGAATGGAAATAGGTGCCGTACTGTAACCCAGGGAAAAAGCGATTTAGTTCAATCAAAATTCCAGAGAAGATGATCATCGCAAGGGTTGCCATGATAGGGGCGCTGGTCAGATATTTGAAAAAGTGTTTCATTGAGGAAACTCCTGTAGGGTTTGAATGGTTCTCCTGGCTTGCCGGTGGAAGAGCAGCGTAAGCTACTTTTTCACCTCATACAAAATTCCTGGAATATTGATTTTGTTCTGATGATAAGCTTCGCTAATCATCAAACTCTCAGGAGAACCGTTTGGATGGATTCAAATGGTGTTTAGACAAGGTTTTATCGCGGTGAAATTGGAATTTCGCTATCCTTGGCTGTCAACTGCCCACTAACTAGTTCTTGAAGAAACATAACAGGCCAGAGCAATCCTTTAATGAAGGATTGAATGGCTAAAGGAAGATCAATAAAAATCTCCTTTTCCTCAGGATTACTGGATTTGCTAGCGGCCTGTAAGTAAGAGCGACCTGACCAACCAATGAATCCGGCCGTATAGAGAAATATTGAAAACGGGATGAGAACATCAATGAATCGATCCAACCGGATTGGCAGGTGAGGTAACCCATCTTCGCCACAGGCCAGTTCAGATCCATAAACTTCAAACGGTTTGTTGAAGTAGTAGGTATCGGGGGCCTGACTCCGGCGCTGTTGAAACGCTGTGGATTGGTTGCAGGGGACTAAAACTCCATCCGCTGCTGCCGGAGGCGTATTGCTGAGGGAAATGAACAGTACAGCAATGGGAATTAGCAAACGGACCAAAATTTTACGCATGAAATGGTCTCCTGTAGGGATTGAATCTCACAATGGCACTGAACGACAATCGCACTGAATGAAGGTTGGTGGGTGGTGTTCACCCTACGTCTTTTTCTGACTTCTCAAACATTGTCTTAGCGATTTTTGAGTCAGCTTTCTTCTTCAACGGATTCTCTTTCAATCCAAAGAAAAACAAGTGCCACAATTGGGAAAGGTAAGATGTAGAAAACTAAGGGAATCATCAGCCAGGGTAACCATGAAGCGGCGTAGTCACCTGTTAGCTGGGTGATGTCTGTAACCATGATGCTTGCTCCTAATGAATTGTTGATTTCTGGTCGTTAGTCATAGAGTCTGTCAGGGGATGAATAAAAACTCCAGTGACAGATCACCCCTATCCAAAAATCCAGGGGAAAAGATTTTGGCTGACATTGACGGCTCCCCGCAGAATGGCATCCAAATCGGTGAAGTTTTCTAGCAGGAGATAGGCAAATATGGCTCCTCCCATCGAGCCTAAAAGAATGCCACCGCCTAACTGGAACCAATCTTCTTTTTTCCTCAGAGGTCTTAGCTCATCTTTTGAGTGAGAGTTGTAGGTTCCTCGCGGATCTCCCTGGAAAGTTGCAAGGGCAAAAATGGAAATTCCCAGGCAAGCGGATACGGTGATGTAAATGGCAGTAATGAGTCCGCTCAGGTTGGCACCATGGGCTGTTTCTCTCAGTGGCCCCACAACAACCTGGGGGCCGACCAGGAAGAAGCCGTGGGCCATCCCAATTTCCAGACCGCGCATGAAGGGGGTCAGCCCAGGACGATAGGCTGGGAGGTTTTGAATGTAAGTCCTGACGATGGGAGAGTCATTAAATGGAGTCGATAGATTGCCCCGGAATGGGTCGCCTTTATAGGGTTTGACGGGGTCAACTCCTTCATAGACAGAAGACAGATCGGTCTGACTTGTTGCAGCCATATTTCCTTACCTTTTTGAACACAAAGAAGTGAATTCCCTTAGAGGTGTCTGGGAAAAAGTGTGGCTATTGATTCAGTGTGGGGAGCAAAGGGGGCGATCGCCCATCAGCTATTTGGGAGTACGGCCCCCTTCTGATACACTCTTAGGTGATTGAGAGAAAAGTCCTGATCGTAATAGCCATTGACCAGGACTCCATGAGACGAGGAGAGTCTCACGCTTTTTAGATAGGGGCGTTCATGACACGCCCCTATCTCATTTTTGGAGGGCTAGCCAAACTTAGCCGCCGTTGCCCCAATCAGGAAGGCTCCGTAGGTGGCAATATATCCAACCGTGAAGTGGGTTAAGCCAACCAGTCGTCCCTGCACAATCGAGAGAGCGACAGGCTTGTCCTTGGGATAGCCAAAGGACAGGGGAGTATTTTCGTGGGCCCACACGAGGGTTTCGATCAACTCCTGCCAGTAACCCCGCCAGACGATCAGGAACATGAAACTGATGGCCCAAACTAAGTGTCCGAACAGGAACATCCATGCCCACACTGCCAGGGAACTGGTGCCATAAGGGTTGTAGCCGTTGACCAGGGGACCGGAATACAGCCACAGGTAGTCGCGCAACCAGCCCATCAGGTAAGTCGAGCTTTCGTTGAACTGGGCGACATTACCACTCCAGATTGCCAGATGCTTCCAGTGGAAGTAGAAGGTGATCCAGCCGAGGGTGTTGAGCATCCAGAACATGGCGAGGTAGAAGCCATCCCAGGCAGAGATGTCGCAAGTACCGCCCCGACCCGGACCATCGCAGGGGAAGCTGTAGCCAAAGTCTTTTTTGTCTGGCATCAGCTTGGAGCCGCGAGCATCGAGGGCGCTCTTGACCAGGATCAGGGTGGTGACATGCAGACCGAGGGCGATCGCATGATGCACATAAAAGTCACCCGGTCCAATCGTCAGGAACAGCGAATTGGTGCCGTTATTAATGGCTTCTAACCAGTTGGGCAGCCAGACATTGCCATAGTTGGGCCAGGCCGTAGAAGCAACGCTGTCCGGGTTTGAAAGCAGAGTACTGACTCCGTACAGTGCCTTGCCATGAACAGCCTGAATCCACTGAGCAAACACCGGCTCAATCAGGATTTGCTTTTCAGGGGCACCAAAGGCCACCTCGCAATCGTTGTGGACGTACAGCCCCAGGGTGTGGAAGCCGAGGAAGAGGGATACCCAACTCAGGTGAGAGATGATCGCTTCCTTATGCGCCAGTACCCTGGCCAGAACGTTATCCCGATTTAGTTCAGGATCGTAGTCCCGCACCATAAAGATAGCTCCATGGGCAAAGGCACCGACCATGAGAAATCCGGCAATGTACTGGTGATGGGTATACAGTGCCGACATAGTCGTATAGTCCTTGGACAGGAAGGCGTAGGGTGGCATGGAGTACATGTGCTGGGCTACCAGGGAAGTGATGACGCCCAGGCAGGCCAGGTGCCAGCCCAACTGGAAGTGCAGCGAGTTGTTGTAGGTTTCGTAAATGCCCTGGTGTCCCCGTCCGGTTCTGGGGGCGATGAAGAACCCTTTCCAACCCGGACCTTGAAGGGCATCCAGCATTTCCTTGAGGTTATGCCCAATCCCCCAGTTAGTGCGGTACATGTGCCCAGCAACGATAAACAGAACAGCGATCGCCAGATGATGATGCGCCATATCCGTCAACCAGAGGGATTCTGTCTGCGGATGGAAGCCACCCAGGAAGGTGAGAATCGCTGTTCCAGCCCCTTGAGAAGTACCAAAGATATGGTTCGCCGTATCCGGGTTTTCAGCATAAACTCCCCAGTTTCCGGTGAAGAAAGCACCCAGGCCCGCCGGGTGGGGAGGAGTAGTAAGGAAGTTATCCCAACCCACATGCTGACCCCGCGATTCGGGAATCGCCACATGGATCAGATGTCCTGCCCAGGCCAGTGAGCTTACCCCAAACAAACCAGCTAGGTGGTGGTTCAGGCGGGATTCCGCATTCTTAAACCAGGCGAGGCTGGGGCGGTACCTGGGCTGGAGGTGAAGCCAGCCTGCATACAGAAAGATGGCTGCTAGCAGTAGTAGAAAAATCGATCCGGTAAACAGGTCAGCATTGGTACGCATGCCCTGGGTGTACCACCAGTGGTAAACACCGGAGTAGCAGATATCAACCGGGTTCCGCGCCCCAGCACGGGTAAAGGCTTCGATCGCCGCCGGACCCAACTGGGCATCCCAGATGGCGTGGGCGATGGGTTTAACGTGGACCGGATCTTGGATCCATTGCTCAAAGTTACCTTGCCAGGCTACATGAAAGAGAACGCCGGATGTCCACAGAAAAATGATTGCCAGATGACCAAAGTGAGAGGCGAATATCTTTTGATAGAGATTCTCCTCGGTCATGCCATCGTGACTTTCAAAATCGTGGGCTGTGGCGATCGCATAGAAGATCCGCCGAGTCGTAGGGTCTCCCTGAAGGTCCTGGCTAAATTTGGGAAATTTAGTCGCCATAGCTCTGAATTAGGTTTGAGTTTTGAATGTTGAAGTTTGAGTTAGGAAGAAAAGTAGTTGTAGCGAGTCTTAAGTTTGAGTTTTGAATGTTCAACAAATTCGTAAATTCAAAACTCAAAACTCAAAACTCACCCCCTAACCGATCGCCGCCATACGGGCCAGGAAAAACGCCCAGGTGGTTGCAATTCCTCCCAACAGGTAATGGGCAACCCCCACTGCCCGACCGTGAATAATGCTAAGGGCACGGGGTTGAATCGATGGCGTGATCTTGAGCTTGTTATGAGCCCAGACAATCGACTCAATCAGCTCTTGCCAGTAACCACGGCCACTGAACAGGAACATGAGGCTGAAGCCGAAGATAAAGTGGGCACCCAGGAAGACAATTCCGTAGGCAGACAGAGCTGAACCATAGGACGTAATCACCTGAGTAGACTGAGCCCAGAGGAAATCTCGCAGCCAGCCATTGTTAGTAATTGACGAGGTAGCGAAGTTGCCTGCCGTAATGTGAGCGATTGTCCCGTCCGGGTTAACCGTCCCCCACACATCCGACTGCATTTTCCAGAAGAAGTGGAAAATCACAATCGAAAGGGAGTTATACATCCAGAACAAGCCAATGAAGACATGGTCCCAGGCAGAAACCTGGCAGGTACCGCCCCGCCCCGGACCATCACAGGGGAAGCGGAATCCAAGGTTTCCTTTGTCGGGAATCAGACGCGAGCTGCGGGCAAACAGCACACCCTTCAGTAAGATCAGCACCGTGACGTGGATAGTAAAGGCATGGATGTGGTGGATCATGAAATCAGCCGTCCCCAGAGGAATCGGCATCATTGCCACCTTGCCACCAACGGCAACCACTCCACCGCCCCAGGCATGGCTGATCGGACCCATGATATTGGGAGCCGTTACGCCCAGACCACCCAGCTCAATGTTTCGCAGTCCACCAAACACGTTACCCAGGGGTTGAGCAACATTGCCAGCCCCAACGGCTGCCGTATGGATGTGCTGAATCCATTGGGCAAAGACGGGCTGAAGCTGAATTCCTGTATCTGAGAACATATCCTGGGGACGACCAAACGCCCGCATGGTGTCGTTGTGACAGTACATGGCAAAGCTGTGGAAGCCAAGGAACTGACAGACCCAGGCGAGGTGCGACACGATCGCATCCCGGTGGCGAATCACCCGATCCAGCACATTATTGATATGTTGAGCCGGGTCATAGTCGCGCACCATAAAAATGGCGGCATGGGCAGCTCCACCCACAATCAGGAAGCCCGCAATCCACACATGGTGAGTAAAGAGAGATAATACCGTGGCATAGTCAGTTGCCAGATAGGGATAGGGCGGCATGGCATACATATGATGCGCTGCCAGGAGGCTGGCGGTCCCCATTTGAACCAGGTGGATGGCTAAATTCGCGTGCCAGGAGGTTTCAAAGACTTCATTCAAACCTTCGTGCCCACGAGGGCCAATGAAACTCAAAAATGGCAGCATTTTGGGGGTCTTGGCATCATCCATCAGTTCCTTAAAACTGTGACCAATTCCCCAGTTAGTACGGTAAAAATGACCCGCAATGATGAATAGAACCGCGATCGCCAGGTGGTGATGGGCCGTATCCGTCAACCACAGCCCCCCCGTTACCGGATTCAACCCACCCTTGAAAGTGAGGAAATCGGAATAGGCGGCCCAGTTCAGCGTGAAGAAGGGCGTCAACCCCCTGGCAAAACTGGGATAAATATCCGACATCAAGTTTGAGTTGAGAATGAACTCGTGCGGAAGGGGAATGTCTTTAATGGGAACCCCCCGATCCAGCAATTCATTTGTCGGCAGGGCCACATGGATCTGGTGACCAGCCCAACCCAACGAACCGCAGCCTAGCAACCCCGCCAGGTGGTGGTTCATGTAAGATTCCATATTCTGGAACCATTCCAGCTTGGGAGCGCTGACGTGGTAGTGAAACCAGCCCGCAAATAACATAATGGCGGCCATCACTAATCCACCGATGGCAGTGCAGTAAAGCTGGAACTCATTAGTGAATCCGGCTGCTCGCCACATCTGAAACAGGCCAGAGGTAATTTGGATGCCATGGAAGCCACCCCCTACATCTGCATTCAGAATGTCTTGCCCGACAATGGGCCAGACAACTTGAGCACTGGGTCTCACATGGAGAGGGTCCGCCATCCAGGCAGAAAAATTGGAAAACTTAGCACCATGAAAATACATGCCGCTAAGCCAGATGAAAATCACAGCAAGATGCCCGAAGTGAGCTGAGAAGATTTTGCGAGAAACTTCCTGCAGATCACTGGTATGGCTATCAAAATCGTGAGCATTCGCATGGAGATTCCAAATCCAGGTGGTGGTTTTGGGACCTCTCGCTAAGGTACGGTCGAAGTGCCCCGGTTGTGCCCATTTCTCAAATGAGGTAGGCACCGGGTTTCGGTCTACAACCACCCTGACGCGTTGCTTCTGCTCAGGAGTGCGTGGAACCATTCAAGACTCTCCTTTTGCTAGATGGAAAATTTAGAAGAGTTTTGAGTTTTGAGTGATTAGTTATCAGTAATGGTGTCAGTCAGTTTTCAGAGATTAATAATTAGTTGTCAGCATGATGACTCATGATTTTAATCACTGATGACTGATGACTAGCCTTCATCACTCAAAAGCTCAGTCGGAAGAATCAATTCGGGGGGAAAGGTATAGGTTGCGCGATCGCTCGCCTCTGCAATTCCCCGATTGGTTTGCCAAATCGTGTCAAACCACGTTGGAACTCGTTGCCCCTGGGAATAAAGAGGAGCATCGCTGAACGTAATCTGATCGAAATTAAACGCGGCTATATCAACGCCTATCGCTGCCGACCAGATGCCTGCCACCGGTAGCGCCGCTAACAGGAAATGCACAGAGCGCGAACTGGGAAAGCTGATTCCCCGCCAGAACAGACGCTGCTGAAAAATTTGGGCCGCTTGAAAACTGTAAGTGACTTCTCGTTGCCCCAGGATGTATCCCGCGTTGATCGATTCATCGGGCTTTGTCTTTCGCAACAGAGTAGAGGTCACCAGAGAACCATGCACTGAGCTGAGGAAAGCCCCCCCAAACACGCCAATGACTCCCATTTGATGCAGCGGATTCATCAGAATGTTGTGGTCTGCTTGAAACAGAAACATGAAGTTGAAGGTGCCAGAAATCCCCAGGGGCATTCCGGACGAAAAGCTGCCCTGAGCAACGGGATAAACCAGTAACACGGATACTGTGGCGGCAACTGGGGCCGTAAACGCGAGGGAGATCCAGGGGCGCATTCCCAGGCGGTAGCTCAGCTCCCACTCGCGGTCTTGATAGCAAATGATGCCGATTAGAAAGTGAAAAACGATGAGCTGGTATGGTCCCCCGTTGTAAAGCCACTCCTGGATCGAAGCAGCCTCCCAAATTGGATAAAAGTGCAGCCCAATCGTTGCAGAACTGGGAACCACCGCTGCGGTAATGATGTTGTTGCCGCTCCAAAGCGAACCGGAAAGCAGTTCACCGGTACCCGCCACATCGACCGGTGGAGCAGCAATGAACGCAATGATAAAAGTGGTGGCCGCCGTTAATAGGGTGGGAATCATAATCACACCGAACCAACCGATGTAGATCCGGTTTTCGGTGCTGGTAACCCATCGACAGAACCGCTCCCAGGAGATGGTTCTGGGTTTCCGCTGGGTTGGACGGGCGGGTACAGTGATTTGATCGGGGCGATCGCTATCCGCTGTGATCGCCCGACCAAATTGTGTCATCATGAGGCAATAAGCTCCTTTCTTTCATAGTAGGGAGTTGCCCGTCGCAGAGGTTTCCTAGGCCAGGTGCGGCGGGCTTATCTATTATGTTGGGTTTGAGAATAGGCAGCGACCGTAACTGGAAAAAGCTACCGTCCACTGCACCGTCAGGTTTCAGACGTCTGTTGATAGTTAAAACTTCTTTTCAATCCAGACAGTCCAGTATTGAAATTGAGAAGTCCGATCTCGGAATTCCTTAAAGAAGCAGGAACAATCAGCGAGGGTATCTTCACCAGTTCTTCCTGCTTCTGAAGGGCAACCGAAACGCTCAAGTAGAGAGGTTAGGGAAAAAAAGTGAAGAACTGATGAAGACAGGGGAGTTTTTCAAAAAAAGTTACGATTCCAATGAAATAGATGGTTTTTTGTATTGAATTGTAAAGAACAGGCAATGTTGCTTTTTCTTCATTCCAAAATTTTGGCAATCTGGTCTGCCAGAGTGAGCGGGTCATAGGGTTTTGTAATGACAGCGGCAACCTCCAGTTGGGTAAAGCGGCGGCGATCAGCGGGTTGCGCTTTAGCCGTTAGCAAAATAACCGGAATATGGCGGGTGGTGGGATTGGTTCGCAACTGCTCAAAGGTTGCTAAACCGTCCATATCCGGCATCATCACATCCAGTAGAACAACATCCGGCTGCTCGGCTGCCGCTTTTTCTAACCCCTCGCTGCTGGAACTGGCCGTAGTGACGTGCCAACCTTTGGCAATCTCCAGGCAAACCTGAGTTGCTTCACGAATATCGGGTTCATCGTCAATGATGAGGACGTGTTTAGGCATGAAAATTAAAAGTGGAAAAAATTAAAAATGGAAATGAGAAAACAGATTCACGATAACTGAGAACGAGAACTTTTATTTTCTTAAGTAGCCTTATAGCTGCCGCCAAGTTAAAGACACTGGTAGAACTGGTAGAGGTGAGAAGGGCGAGAGCAAAACCTTAGCCAGGAGTTCCACCTCTGCCTAACGGAACACTAGTACTCTTTGACGTAAGTTTGGCAACCATTGGAAGGGAGCGGGGAGTCAACAGTCAGGAGCGAGAAGGTCGGTTGGCTTACGCCACGTTCTACTAGTGGCTATGGCTACAACTATTTGTAGGATGGATTAGCGTAACTCATGCTGAGGCTGGACTCATGCTTCAACTCAACCTACAGTATTTTCAATTTAATTGTGTTCATCTGACTTGAAAACAGCCCCCTCGATTCCCCTGACTTCCTTATTTTCATTTGTGACCCTGTACGCTGTTCATGATGGCTACTTAATTTTTAACTTTTAACTCATTCGCGGCTTCACCCAGCGGCAACGTAAAGCAAAATGTACTTCCTTTTCCCAATTGGCTCTCAACCCAAATCTGCCCACCGTGCTGTTGCACAATCCCGCGACAAATGGTTAACCCTAAACCGCTACCTCCCCGGCTGCGAGAGTTTGAGGTATCAATCTGCTGAAAGCGATCGAAAATTGTTTCCAGTTTATCCTCTGGAATGCCAATTCCCTGATCTTTAACGCGAAAAAGGATGTAGGAGGTGGAAGGGGGATGGGGGGATGGGGGGAATACCCCAGGCTTGATGCCGAAACGTGGC
>JAIMBL010000097.1 GCA_023511615.1 Leptolyngbyaceae cyanobacterium HOT.MB2.61 | reverse complement strand
GATAAAAGAGTAACTTACGCTACTTTTTCACCAGCAGGCCATAAGAACCGAGAATTTGAGACGGGACGAAGAGTTTCTCAAACTCTTGGAAGATTAAATTGCGGAATTCAAGTAACTAAATTCAAGCGACTAAAGGGTCTCTAGCGAAGGGCGTGGCAATCGCAAACCAGACGAAAGAGGATCAGAACAATCAATTCTATTTTATAAAACCTGTCAGGAACGGAGATGGAATGAGAGCAAAATTTATTGATGCAACCGTTAGTGTTTACCCAGCTTCAACTGCCGCCGTTTTGCGTGCTGTCGTAACCGCTTTTCCTCAGTCAACTGATAAAAGCAATGGGGGCAAGAAACCCCTTCCTCGTATTTGGGAGAAGCCTTATCTGCCTTAGAAACGGGATGCCCACAACTGAGACACATCTCGTGAGTACCCGTTTCTAATCCGTGTTGGACAGCTACCCGCTGGTCAAACACAAAACACTCACCCTGCCACAAGCTTTCATCTGGTGGAACTGCTTCCAGATATTTCAGGATACCTCCCTTAAGGTGATAGACCTCCTGAAATCCCTGGGTCAGCATGAAGGCCGAGGCTTTCTCACAACGAATGCCACCCGTGCAAAACATGGCAATTTTTTTGTGCTTTGTCGGGTCCAGATGGGTCTGAACATACTCTGGGAATTGGCGAAATGAGCGGGTTTCTGGGTTTTGGGCTCCCTTAAAGGTGCCAATGTCCACTTCATACTTGTTGCGCGTATCAATCACCACCACTTCCGGGTCAGAGATCAAGGCATTCCAATCTTCAGGGTTAACATAGGTGCCGACCTGGTCATTGGGATTGATCTGAGGCATCCCTAACGTGACAATTTCCTTTTTAAGCCGCACTTTCATCCGATCAAAGGGAAAGGACGTGGCCAAGGACTCTCGGTGTTCCAGATCTGCAAGGCGCGGATCGGAGTGGAGAAAGGAAAGGACATCCTCAATTGCTGTACGGGAGCCTGCGATCGTTCCGTTGATGCCTTCGGGAGCAAGCAAGATCGTTCCCCTGATTCCCTTCTGGGTACAGTAAGCCAGCAGGGGCGATCGCTTTTCTGCACAATCCGGCAGTCTGACAAATTTGTAGAACGTTGCAACCACTAATGACATTTCTTGTTCAATTAAGCCCATACACTTACCTGGCTCTCCTGAGAGTTTAGTGATAAGCGTCGCTTATCACTAAAACAAAATCAAGATTCTAGGGATTTTGTTTTAGATGAAAGAGTCACTTGCGCTACTCTTTCTCACCGGCAAGCCGGGAGAACCACTTACCTCAGACCCAGGGTTCGCCCTCTTCCTCTTGAGGGGTTACTTCTCCTGGTTCAGAAGACGGATGAGATAAGGTCCACGGATCCTTTTCCGCTTTAGGAATTGAATCTACCGTTGGGGATGATGTTTCTTCCGTTGGCTGAGTCGGGGTGGGGCAATCATCCCAGATATCATCCCAAATAAAATCTACCGCCTCCTTCTGGTCCGATAGGGTTTCATTCGATAGGGTAGGAGTGGCGCTGAATGACATTGACGTTTCGTGTTCGTTCTTCAAGGGTTGAGAGGAAATAGGCGACGGAGCCTGGCTAGATGGTGAGGCGGTTTCCTCCTCTTCTTTG
This sequence comes from Leptolyngbyaceae cyanobacterium HOT.MB2.61, assembly GCA_023511615.1. Taxonomy (GTDB): domain Bacteria; phylum Cyanobacteriota; class Cyanobacteriia; order Leptolyngbyales; family Leptolyngbyaceae; genus Leptothermofonsia. Next base: position 15,600 of record JAIMBL010000097.1, on the reverse strand, counting down.
AAAAGGGCATCAAAAAAGTCCTCTGGGTCTTCTTCTACGATTGATGGGGAAGGTTGATTCCACTCTTCCTCATCCTCAGAATCGAGAATTTCTTTTGCCTGAACAGTTAAGGTTTGAATTCCATCTTCAACCTGTGCACCCAGGGTTTGAGTCTGTTCCCGCACCTGTTCAAACCATTCACTCCCCTTCTCCTTTGCCTGTTCTGAGAGAATTTGGGTTTCTTCTTTGAGTTGTTCACTAAGAGAATGAATTTTTTCTCTTGCTTCCTGAGAAATCGACTGAACCCGGTCTTTCAATCGCTCAGTCAGGTTCCAGAACCGCCCCTTTGCCTGCTGGGTAGTCTCTTGAGCCCGCTGAGTCAAGGTTTTCAACTCCTGAGCAACCTGCTCCTTCTCTTCCTTAAGGAACTCCGTTGCTTTGGTAAGCTTCTGCTTAATTCCTTCACGGTAAATGGAGAGATTCTTCAAGGCATATTCAGGCACAAGAACCCGCCTTCGTCCAATACTTAAAACCTGACTGGGAAAGAGTTGATAAATTTCTCCTGTAACAAAGTCCAGATGGCTCGAAATAAAGAGGTATTTCGAAATCTCTCCAGTTTTCAGGTTGAAGATGTAATCAATAATTTTGCCTACTTTCTGGCCTGAATCGCTCCAGATTTCGCAGTTAATAATCGACTCAAGCCTGGACACTTTTTCAGCGTTGGTTTCTTCCGGCTGGGAATGGGTCAGAATTCCATTGATTCCCAAAGAAGAAACCTGGGACAGTTTGAATGCTTTTTTCTTTTTGCTTAACAAGCCTGCTTTGCAGACAAACCCTAACACGCGATGGGAAGGCGCATACATCCACAGCACTTCAACCCGCCCTAACTCCTCCATGTTGTCGCGGTTGATGACCAGTTGGTTTACTAATTCACTTTGTTTGACAACCTCTGATTGGGTAGTCATTGGATTTTCTGAATTTTTGAGGGTATATCCTATATCCAGGATAACCGGGCAGTGAAGGTTCAGCCAGACTTCAACCAATTACGCGAGCCTAACACAGGCTATCTCCTTTCTCATACCATTTTGGATTTTAGATCTTGGATTGTGCAATCGTTGCAATCAGTGGTTTGTTTCATCAATCTAGCTGTCAGATGCACAATTGAAATTGGTATTATCGCTCCGCGATCGCAGGGTTGACAGTTTCGTCCCTATAGCGATCCTATCTGGATTCCAAGAAGAAGTTTCCGCGAAGCTTCCCTTTACAAAACTTCCTGATTGACTGACAAAACTCAATTGCCCTCATCCCCCAGCCCCTCCTCCCATAAAAGCTATCGCTCTACGCAGGTGCCTTAGGACATTGAAATTAGAGAGGGAGTGGGGGCGTTGCCTCCGGGCAGGGGGTGAAACCCCCTCTACCCCCAAAACCATCTTTAATTTAATTGCACCCAGCTACTTATAACAAAGGGCTATTCACTTTCTATTTCTCTTTGAGCCAGCTCTGGAGCCCGACCCAAGAGACCCGTCATCAGACGCAGGGCGGTGGCTCTGACTGGACGAATGGTTCGCATTGCCAGCAGCCCCAATCGGCGCAGAACGACCAGCGGCACCAGTTGGTTCGAAAACAGGCGGTTGAGGAGATCGGTAAAGCCCAAAATCGTCAAATTCTCCAGCTTGCGCCAGCGTTCATACTGTTTCAGTACGGCTGGGTCACCGATATCTTTCCCTTCCCGATGAGCCGTTTGCAGAATTTCTGCCAGGGCAGCGGCATCCCGAATGCCCAAATTCACTCCCTGTCCACCTACAGGATGGCAGCAGTGGGCAGCATCACCAATCAGGGCCAGGCGGGGTTGAACATAACGAGTACTGTGCATCAACTGAACCGGGAACAGGAAGCGATCGCCCACCAGCGATAGCTCACCCATCTGATCTCCATACCGCTGCCTCAACCTGGCCAGAAACTGTTCATCATCCAGGGCCAGGATGGCTTCTGCCTCAGACCGCGGAACCGTCCAAACAATGCGGCAGAGATTGTCAGGTAAGGGCAGAATGGCAAACGGACCGTCGGGCTGAAACCGCTCGTAGGCAATGTTCTGGTGAGACTTTTCGGGTCGGATGAAGGCAACCACACAGGACTGCCAGTATTGCCAGCCCTGGGTGCGAATGCCCGCCTGTTGCCGAATGGGCGATCGTGCCCCATCCGCTGCCACCAGTAAGCGAGAACGAATTTTCCGACCTTGCCCAGCCTGGGTTAGCTGTAGCTCCACGGCATCCGTCTGGTACTCAATCCCCGTTAGCTCCGCTGGACAGAGGTAGGTCACATTGGGACATTGATGCAGAAACCCCTGTAACGCCTCCAACAACACCCGATGTTCCGCCACATACCCCAGCACTTCCCGCTTCAAGTCCCGACGCAGAAATTTCACCACTCCTGGATAGGTTCCATCTGAGAGATGAATTTGCTCAATGGGATTCACCTGGGGATGCATTTCTGCCCAGACGCCGATACTTTGAAAAATCTGGCTCGACAGCAAGTTAATGTGATACGCCTGCCCCCTTGCAACGGCAGCTGATTCTGGCTTTGCTTCCACCAACGCAACCTGCAAACCGGAGTCCTTGAGCGCACAGGCAAGCGTTGCTCCGACAAGCCCTCCACCCACAATCACCACATCATAGTCAACCTGTTTCTGCCCATTCAGAGACGATTGAACTTCAGAATCGATTGCAATCTGAGGGATTGAAGGAACTTCAAGCTGCTCCAGCACCATCTTAAAGAAAATTCGTTAAGGTTCTTTACATCCATTGTTGCGCGATCGCTGAAGGGTATCAAGGGTTTCCTTCTCCAACCAGCGCTCAATTACAGATACGACGTATCGCTTCTCTTCCTCATTCAGTGCATTACCTCTGGGGATGCCATGCCATTTCTCCAGACAACTCCGGCAGCAGGTGCCCGTAGCGTGCTGGGCAACAAAGACGGGATGGTTGCGGTAGGGAGTTTGCTTTCCGTCATTGGCCGGCAAGGCGGGCGCGAGACGCTTTTCAACAAAATCGGCAGCATGCTGAATGATAACTGCCATCCCCTTACGGTGAAGATAGCTGCGCTCCGGTTCCCGCAGGTGGAAACTGCTCCGAAATGAGGATTCGGCAAGTTTAGCGAATAGTTCCTCCAGGTCGCGCATAGACTCAGTTTCCCAGATCGTCTGACGATTTTTGAACCGCTTCTTTTCTGGCAGTAAACGGTCTGCCGGGCCCTGCTCCAGGTTCAAGATGGACGTCCAGGGTACCGCTTAATTTTGCCAGGTCAGTTTTACCGGATTGGGGAGCTTCATCAAAGCGTCCTTAAATGCTGATGGGTTCTTGGCACGGGTTAACAGTTCCCTGAAGAGTAAGTTTCTGGTTATCCCAGCTTATCCCAGCGGCCAGTCAACTGAATCTCACTCCCCTTTCAGCGATCGCCCCCGCCAGGTCCAGCCCCAACCTGTTTCAGTTTTGATGATGGAGCCAAGGGCGATCGCGGCCACCAAAATACCTCCTGCGCTAGTCAGCCACCAATATCGCGGTGGAATGGCAGTTATATCCTGGATAGTTTGCCGCAATTTATACTGAACTAGTATCGTGGTAAAAGCAACTCCAACCGCCAGCCAGCCGAGCCAGTTCAACCCTATGAAGATGGCCTGGCCCAGGAGAAAGACTAAAACCAACCAGGGCAGGGTGCAAAGCCAAAAAGTGATCCCAGCAGCGTATAAGGTGACTGGCAGATTGCGACGGGAGCCGAGATACCAGTTTTTCGTCCAGCCTTCCCAGACCGCGGCCCAGGAAGGATACATTCGTACTGATGCCAGATCGTGTCCTATTGCATACTTTAACCTCAAGCCTTTCTGTTTAACTCGTCGGGCCAGTTCCACGTCTTCTACCACTTGGCTGGCAACCACTCGATGCCCGCCCAATGCTTCGTAGGCACTCCGCCGAAATAGCATAAATTGACCATTGGCAAAAGCAACTTCGCTGGCGGGATCGCTGACCTCAGAAAAATCGAACCCTATTGCCAACAGAGCCAGAATCAACGGTTGCACCAACCATTCTCCCAAACAACCACAAGCTACCTGGGGACAGAGAGTCAGCAGATCAAGAGTCTCAGTTTGCATGGTGTAGATCGCTGTTGTGATCGCCCCCCGTTTCAAACGCACATCCGCATCCAGGAACAACAGGAACTCACCTTTGGCTTGCTGAGCTCCCTGAAAACAGGCCCAGTTTTTCCCGATCCAATGCTCATCCTGGGGGCGAGGCTGCCCAATCAGGATATTGAAGCAGGGATCGTTCAGGGTCGTTTGTAGAGTCTGAGCAATTTCCAGGGTTCGATCAGTGGACTGATCATCCACTACCCAAACGGCGATCGATTTCCTGATAGCCTCAGTACTGTTCAGCACCGAGGTAACACAATCCTCAATATTAGTTGCCTCGTTGTAGGCAGGAATAATCACAGCAACTTCTACTTCCCTGGCTTGAACGTCTTGATCAGGGTTAAGAGTCTTCAGGGTCAGGCACTGATCCAGAATTTGAAGCCTGGGAGCCGACTTTGCAACCTGGCGTAATTTGGCGAGTTGAATACTGACTCCAATCAAAGCCAGGACTAATGCAGCCAGAACAATCATGATTTCACCTGCCTCCAGTTCTTCTGACAGCGATGACTCCTTATAACGCGCAGCAACACCGGCTGATTAGGATAAAATTTAGTTAAGACTTGTTGCTTTCCAAAAGATTCTTTGCATTGAGGTATAGCTTCTTTAGAAAGATTTAGATTTCGTGTTTATAATCTGTAGAGAAAACTCCTGAATGGTTATTAATAACCAGCCCCTGTAAAAGTTATCCCTTTGAATGATGCCCCGGATACTCGTCATAGACGATGACCCCTCAATCTCAGAACTGGTCGCCGTAAATCTAGAAATGGCTGGCTATGATGTCAATCAAGCCAGCGATGGCGTCAAAGGTCAGGCAATGGCTCTCCAGCTACAGCCCGATCTGATCATGCTGGATTTGATGCTACCCAAGGTTGATGGATTCACCATTTGTCAACGTCTGAGGCGAGATGAGCGCACTGCAGACATTCCAGTTTTGATGTTGACCGCTCTGGGGCAAACTCAAAACAAGGTCGATGGCTTCAATGCAGGGGCTGATGACTACCTGACCAAACCCTTTGAAATTGAAGAAATGCTGGCACGGGTGCGTGCCCTGCTGCGTCGAACAGATCGAATTCCTCAAGCAGCTAAGCATAGTGAAATTTTGAGCTACGGCCCTCTTACCCTGGTACCAGAGCGATTTGAAGCCATCTGGTTCGATCAGACGGTGAAGCTAACCCATCTGGAGTTTGAGTTGCTGCACTGTCTGCTTCAGCGACACGGGCAAACGGTTTCTCCAAGCGAAATTCTGAAAGAAGTTTGGGGGTACGATCCCGATGACGACATTGAAACCATTCGCGTTCATGTCCGTCACCTAAGAACTAAATTGGAACCCGATCCCCGCCATCCTCGCTACATTAAAACAGTGTATGGTGCAGGCTACTGTTTAGAACTACCTGCTTCTGGACAGAATGCAGACAACGAAGAATCTTTAGCGGGTTGATTTGCAGTCACGCAAGCGGAATTTGGTTTGAGTGTAACGGTATCAACATCTCCCTACCGGTTCAGTCGGTTCGACTGGTTTTGCCTGTGGTACCCCCCTGGCTGGTTGATCCTATTTAACCGCCACTGGCAGCACTACAAACCTGATCCAGATGGCTGGAGGTGGTTTGAATATGGGTTATTTCTGCTGCCAGGTGGATTTTACCTTGCCCTGCTCATTCGCTGGCTACGGCTTGGGTGTCGAGCTCCGGCCTCCAATCAAGTTGAGCCTGACCCTGCTTATCAAAAGGCGTTTCAGCAAGAGGTGCTGGCTCCAATTCTGAAGCATTACTTTCGGGGAGCGCTGTACCAGACCGAGAACCTTCCTCTGACAGGTCCGCTGATCGTTGCCATGAACCATGCGGGAATGTGTTTTCCCTGGGATTTTGTAGGGTTAGGTCTGTTATTATCCCAGGTACAGAATCGATTTGTTCAACCTCTGGCGCATCCAATTTTCTTTGACCATCCCTGGCTGGTGTGGTGGTTACCACGGGGCTGGGCGCAGGTTTTGGGCGGAGTGCGGGCTGAACGGCAAAGTTTTGAAGCGGCGCTGGCCTCTACCTGGGGCGATTGCCCCCCCAATCAACACCAGACCCACTCGCCGCGGACATTACCTTACTCTACGCCCCTGAAGGCTGGCGGGGGCTGGCAAAGGGCTGGCAACAGCGGTATCAGCTTGCCTCCTTTGACCCCAGTTTTGTCCGCCTCAGTTTGCGTTACCAGGTTCCGATTGTGCCAGTCATCTGCATGGGCAGCGAATACCTTCATCCCTGGACGGTCAATGTGCGATGGCTGGCACAATGGCTCAAGCTGCCTATGTTTCCCCTTTCCCCTCTGATTCCGGCTTTTCTCCTCTTCCCGTCGTTGGGAGTCTGGGCAGTCAGAACCCGGTTGCAGTATTTTATTCAGCCTGTTTGGCGCCCCTGGGAAGAGGACACTGTTGGAGCAACCGGAGAAAGGGATACTGAAACAGCCAGATGCCACGAACGGGAGAGCCCTGGAAAAGGGCGACGTTCGGAGCGTGCCAGGAGCCATGAGATGGCGGAGGGGTTGCGATCGCGCCTCCAGGCAGAAATTGACCAGATTCGCAAGCGACTACACGACTGGACCAAAACATAAGGCATCATAAAGATCAGCGATTGTTTCGTTATTGAATTTGGTTCATAGAAGCTCCATGTCTACTCCTAAAAGCGGCGCTGAAATTCGTCAGGCGTTTCTCGATTTTTATGCAGCCAGAGGACATAAAGTTCTCCCCAGTGCCTCCCTTGTGCCGGAAGACCCCACTGTGCTGCTGACGATCGCCGGAATGTTGCCCTTCAAGCCGATCTTTTTGGGACAGCGAGCGGCAGAATTTCCCCGCGCCACGACATCTCAAAAATGCATCCGCACCAATGACATTGAGAATGTGGGACGCACCGCCCGGCACCATACGTTCTTTGAAATGTTGGGCAATTTCAGTTTTGGTGACTATTTCAAATCCCAGGCGATCGCCTGGGCCTGGGAGCTTTCCACCAAAGTTTATGGCTTTCCGCCAGAGCGATTGGTGGTCAGCGTCTTTGAAGAGGATGACGAAGCCTTTGCCATCTGGCGAGATGAGATTGGCATTCCAGCCCATCGCCTCCAGCGCATGGGCGAAAAGGACAACTTCTGGGTTTCTGGTCCCACGGGCCCCTGCGGTCCCTGCTCCGAAATTTATTACGACTTCAAGCCCGAACTGGGAGATGATTTCATCGATTTAGAGGATGACAGCCGTTTCCTGGAGTTCTATAACCTGGTGTTCATGCAGTACAACCGGGATGCGGAGGGCAAACTAACCCCCCTGCAAAACAAGAACATCGACACTGGCATGGGCCTGGAACGGATGGCCCAGATTCTCCAGAAGAAGCCGAATAATTACGAAACTGACCTGATCTTCCCGATCGTTCAAAAGGCCGCAGAGATTGCTGGGGTGAACTACGCCAAAGCCGATGAGCCGACCAAAGTGGCGCTCAAAATCATTGGTGACCATACCCGTGCTGTGGTTCATATGCTGGCAGATGGTATCGTTGCCTCCAATGAAGGGCGGGGCTATGTGCTGCGGCGGTTGATCCGGCGGGTCATTCGCTACGGGCGGCTGATTGGGATCAATAAGGAATTTACGCCTCAAGTGGCGGAAACTGCGATCGCCCTCTCCGAAGAGGCCTACCCCAATGTGCGTGTTATGGAGCGCACGATTAAGGTCTCCCTGCAACGGGAAGAAGTCCGCTTCCTTAAGACACTGGAGTTTGGCGAACGCGAACTGGCCGGTTTGATTGAGAAGTTGGGCCCCGGTGGCCAGATTCCTGGGGTGAATGCCTTCATTCTCTACGATACCTACGGCTTTCCGCTGGAACTGACCCAGGAAATTGCGGTTGAAGAAGGGCTGACGGTTGACCTGGAAGGCTTTGAGGAGGAGATGGAAAAACAACGCCGTCGCTCCCAGATGGCCCACGAAACTATCGATCTCACGGCTCAGGGCACCCTCGATACCCTAGCTGACCACATTGAAGAAACAGAATTTTTGGGATACACCCAACCCTCAGCAGCAGCGGTGGTACAGGTGCTGATGGTGAATGGCAAGCCCGTTCAGTCTGCCGAAGCGGGAACCGAGGTTCAGGTGGTGCTGGATCAAACCCCCTTCTATGCCGAATCGGGAGGGCAGATTGGCGATCGCGGCTATCTTTCCGGTGACGATGTGCTGGTTCGGGTTGAGGATGTCAAGAAGGAGTCCAGCTTTTTTGTCCATTACGGACGGGTCGAGCGGGGCACCCTGCACCTTTCTGATTCGGTGACCGCCCAGATCGATCTTGCCTGCCGTCGTCGGGCCCAAGCCCATCACACCGCTACCCACCTGCTGCAATCCGCTCTGAAGAAAATTGTAGATGACAGCATTTCTCAAGCGGGGTCGCTGGTGGCCTTTGACCGTCTCCGGTTTGACTTTCACTGTCCTCGCCCGCTCACCCCAGAAGAGTTGCAGCAGATTGAAGATCAGGTCAACACCTGGATTGCCGAAGCCCATACCGCTCAGACCTATATCCTGCCCCTGGCTGAGGCGAAGGCACGGGGTGCGATCGCCATGTTTGGTGAAAAGTACGGCAGTGAAGTGCGGGTTCTGGATGTTCCTGGTGTCTCGATGGAACTGTGCGGCGGTACCCATGTCAGCAACACCGCTGAAATTGGCCTGTTCAAGATTGTCTCTGAATCGGGTGTAGCGGCTGGCATCCGCCGAATTGAAGCGGTGGCTGGTCCTGCCGTGCTGGAGTACCTGAATGTGCGGGATACAATTGTGCGCGATTTGAGCGATCGCTTCAAAATCAAACCGGAAGAGATCCCTGACCGGATCACTGGCTTACAAAATGAACTGAAGGCAACTCAGAAACAACTGGATGCCCTGAAAGGACAACTGGCCCTGGCTAAGGCGAATGAACTGCTGGCTAAAGCAGAACCCGCTGGCAACTTCCAGATCCTGGTTGCTCAACTGGATGGCGTGGATCCTAACTCTTTAATGGCTGCTGCCGAACAGCTTCAACAAAAGCTGAAGAACGGTGCAGTAGTCCTTGGTTCTGTACCGGAGGAAGGGAAGGTCAGTCTGGTGGCGGCCTTCAGTCCTGAAGTGAACAAGAGAGGGTTGCAGGCAGGTAAGTTTATTGGAGCGATCGCCAAACTCTGTGGTGGCGGCGGTGGCGGACGCCCTAACTTGGCCCAGGCAGGCGGACGTGACACCAGCAAACTTCCCAAAGCTTTGGCAGAAGCAAAAAAGCAACTAGAATCAGGCTTAAGCTAATCAAAAATCGGCTGAAGCTACTGTAACCAAAACTAGAGTGAGTCATGTTCAAGAAACTCACCCTGGAAAACTGGACAGCTCTTACAGGAGTGCAGATCTGCCGCTATGAGAGAGATTGGGTAGAAACGAAAGAGTGATGTGCTTGTCACGACTTATAATCCTGCCCTTCTCAATACGTTAGAGCCTGAAATAATTCCATTTATTGTGGCTGCCCATCGAGATCCAAAAAGTGGTGAAAGTAAATTAACTCCGTTAGATGATATCCAACATCTCAACTGGAAAACTCTATAAGTGATTAGCTTCTGGCTTGATTGGAGATCTGGCTACTCAGGGAGCCATTGCAAGGAGCCTCGCAGAGAGCAAATAGCCTGCTGCATTTCAGGTGCGATCGCCCATTCTGGATATATGCTTCTGATAATTCTTTGTGGAACTCTGTGGCAATTCTGAAACCGTTTCACAATCCTCTACCTGTTAAGCTTTACGCAGGTGCCTTAGCACATTGGCATTAGAGGGGGAGTGGGAGCTTCGCCCCCAGCCAGGCGTTCCGCCCCTACCCCCCGTTCTAACCACAATGACTACTGCCATAACGGATAAGTAGGTAGACATCATTAATTGGAAGAAAGAGGAGTGGGGGCGTTGCCCCTAGGCAGGGGGTTGCACCCCCTCCACCCCCAAAACCATCTTTAATTTAATTGCGCCCAGCTACTTAGAAGGAAACGCAGTGAAAGAAAAATGAGCAAGATTTAAATTTTTCCCAATCAGTCGTTCGTTTCTCTAAATGAGGAGTAACTTAAGAACGAGCTACTCGTGTTTTAATAACGAGTTTGATCGTTGGTGCGGGAATACTGACCGTTAGACCGATTAAGACCGATTAAATAAAACGCAGGTAAGTAACGTCAACACTCCTACCGGGAGCAGATAGAGGAAACCATTCATGGGGCAACTGGGCGCACAATCAGGGATGGGATCGGACGATGCTCGGAAAGTCAGAGAAGCGCTGCAAATGGTCACTCAAGATTTGCAGGGGCTGCACAGTGGGCTGATTGCTCAACTGTCTGAAGAAGTGACACGGCTTCAGGCAGAAAAATCTCGTCTGATGTCTGACATTGAAAAGCTACAGGCTTACCATCGAGCATTGCAGTCTCGCCAGCTAGAATCCCTCTCCCAACAGCAAATTGCCCAGCAGCAGCTCTGGGCCAAGCAACTGGCACAAATTCTGGCCCACCATTTGCAAGCCCAAATTGCCGAGCGGTTGAATCAGATTGCGATGAAAGCGAACCAATCAACTATATCGGCCTCAACTGATCAGTCGGCTTTAACTGCAGCGACCAGCCACAGTGAAAATGCTCAACGGTTGCTTGCCTCACTGGATAGGACTTTCAGTGACACATTTAAGACCTTGCAGCGAGAGTTAAACACCTACCAGAGTTCTATTTCGCAACAGATTAACCGGATGCATACCCTGGAGCAGCAGGGAGAAGCCATTTTAGAAGCGTTGATCAATCGCTTGAGGGAACAGCTTCAGACGGAGTCTGGTAAAGTGCCGCCGCCCCCCTTACACTCCTATTCCCCTACTCATGCTGGGGAGCAAGCCTACCCTCCTGCAACTGAAAGCGGCTACTCCCAGCCATCTGGGAATGATTTTCCAGCACCTCCCGGAGGTCGTCATCCTTTACCAGAAAGCCGCTATCCAACGGATCTGGAAAGTCACTATTCAGCTTTGCCAGAGAATCGCTATCCAGCAGCACCGGGAAATGGCTCTCCCGCCACTCCAATGAACTATACTTCCCATGCCTCTACGGCTCAGCGTTCGTCTCCGCCAATCCTCTCATCGACATTGAGTTTTCCAGCAACGCCAGCCGCCCTGCCTCCCAAACCCAAAAAGGAAATTTCTCGCTTTCAGTTGGGGCTGGCGTTGGTGCTGATTTCCACGATTGCCCTATCATTCCACAACGTAGTAGTACGGATCATCGGTACGAAAAGTACAATTCTGGGACTATTTACTACCGGTGGGTTCATTCAGCTTGGCCTGGGGAACTCGCTGCTGGTTCTGTGGCTGCGGATGCTGGTAGTGTTGCCGTTAATGATTCTGGTAGCCATGTTTCTTTACCCGCCGGTATGGCGAGACGTACGAAAGTTTTTGGATGCCCCAGATCGGCGTCCCCTGTTTAATGTCGTAGGTAGTGGTTGTTTCCTGTTTCTGTCTCAAGTTCTGATCTACATTGCGATCGGGCAAATTGGAGCGGGTCCAGCAGTGACCATTTTGTTTATGTACCCGATTGTGACGGTGCCGCTGGCGTGGTTGCTATTTGGCGATCGCCCCACTCTATTGCGCTGGATTGTGATGGTTACCATTTCTGTGGGCGTGATTCTAACTGCGCTTCCCAGCCTTGCCGTAACCAGCAATGTATCGGGCAGTGGTGTGTTTACAGCAATTCTGGCAGGAATCGCCTTCGCTTTTTATCTTCTTTTCATGCAGCTTGGGTTCAAAAAACTGCATCCAATTCCAGTCAGCCTGATCCAGTTTTTCACTATCTTTGTTCTCACCAGTGTCATCCTGATTCTGCCGCTTAATTTAGGAATACGCGTTGATGATACTAGAGGCTTTATTTGGAGTGGAATTATCCTGGGTGCGCTGACGCTGGCGGGCTATTTGACCAATAACTTTGGCGTTCGCTTTATGGGAGCTGCCCGCGCTTCAATCATTGCCTCCAGCGGGCCAGTGATGACGGCCTTACTTGCGTGGCTGTTTATTCAAAGCCCACTCCAGGCTGTTCAAATTCTAGGGATTCTGCTGGTGACAGGTGGAGTGACGGCGCTTAGCTTTGAACGGATGAAGGGGCAACCTCCAACATCAAAGTCAGCAAATGGCAGTGTGCGCAAGTAGCTCTCGACGATGTTTAACCTTCAAGCAGCTTGGCCTTCAAGCAGAATCGGGATGGTGGCCGCAAATCTGTTAGGTTCAATGCGCATAGCGCTGACCTCTCCCCAAATTCCCTGGTTTGATTCTGGTGATGTTGCGGCTACAGTCTGGAAGGGAATTTCTTGACGAGTCTTGTATACCAGATAAGCCAGGATTGCCGAAGTGGCGACATGAGCTAGGGCGATGAGAGAGTCAGACACCAGATGCAGCCAGACCAGACCTGGTTTCCATAGAGAGCAATGTCCATGGGAAATGAACCCATTCACTGCCAGAAGTGGCTGGAACCATTGTGGAAATACCACTACGGTAGGGGCGATTGCAATCATTACAGCACCGTATCCCCAATTCTCTTGATAGGCTTTTATAGCTATAGCCACCAGGCTTAGGACGGGGGGCTGGGGGCTGGGGTTCCACCCCTGCACCCCTCCTTAAACCCAGTGTCCTAAGCAACCTGGCGACAGCTATATCATCAGTTGTCTTGGTGTTTATAATGAATCCTTACCTGGAGTCTTTAAAACGGCCCAACCCTGATCCTCACCAGGGTCATGTCCTAATTTCGTCACAATGGATACCCTCCACCGTAGAGGGCAACCGGGTGTCTTCTGCCTTGTAGAAGATGTAATCTGATATCCAGATGTCAACAATTGTTAGTTGCGATGAATTTCTTGAACTCATTACTGGGACGCCGTCCCGAACAGGTTAAAGCAACTGTTGAAATCTACACCTGGCAAACCTGCCCCTATTGCATCCGGGCCAAGATGCTGCTGTGGTGGAAGGGGGTTAAATTTACGGAGTACAAAATTGACGGCAATGGTGCTGCGCGGGTCAGGATGGCAGCACGCGCTAACGGACGCTGCACTGTTCCCCAAATTTTCATTAATCAGCAACACATTGGCGGCTGTGAAGACCTCTACCGTCTGGACACCGAAGGCAAACTGGATGAATTGCTGGCGCAGCCCGCTTTGCAGGAAGGGTGAGGAGCTGTTGTTATAGCGATAGTCATTGTGGTTAGGACGGGGTGCAGGGGTGGAACCCCTGGCTGGGGGCGAAGCCCCTACTCCCTCTCTAATTCCAATGTCCTAACGCACCTGCGTAGAACTATAGTTGTGAGTTGTTAGAAGGAGTGAGGGGTGAGAGAGTTTTGAGTGTTGAGTTCTGACTTTTGAGTTCTAAGTGTTGAGTTTTGACGGAGGCAACAGGCGACAGGGCGGACAGAGGAATTTTGAGTTTTGAGTTCCAATATCTGATCCCTAGCCCTTAGCCCCTAACTTCTTCTGACTTCTGGCTCTTGGCTTTCCTCTTTCTTCTTTCCTCTTTCTTCTTTCCCCTTCCCTTCCCCTTGTCTCTTTTTCCTCCTATCGAAAACCCCGAATACCTGGTTCATCGACGCTGGATGGAGCGGGCGATCGCGCTGGCCCAGGCAGCAGGCGAGGCGGGGGAGGTTCCGGTGGGGGCGGTGGTGGTGGCGAATGGAGAGGCGATCGCAGACGCTGAAAACCGCCGCGAGCGAGACAACGATCCCACTGCCCATGCTGAAATCCTGGCTTTGAGAGCAGCGGGTAAAGCGCTGAACAACTGGCATCTTAACAACTGCACCCTGTACGTTACCCTGGAACCCTGCCCGATGTGCGCTGGGGCTCTCATTCTTGCCCGGTTGGGTTTGCTGGTTTATGGGGTCGATGATCCAAAGGCTGGGGCCGTCCGCACAGTCCTCAATCTACCGGACAGTCCCTGCTCCAATCACCGTTTGAAGGTAATTGGTGGTATCCTGGAATCTTCCTGCCGCGAACAGCTACAGTCCTGGTTTGCTCAACGCCGTTATCGTGAATTGGGAAGGGAATCATGACACCAATGAAACTGTCCTCAACATAGGAGGGATCTGATCCGGTGATATTTAGGGTAGAGATAGGCAAAGTCTTCGCATCTTACCAGTCCCTGCTCGCGCTATGAGTCCGTTCGATTTTATGACCCCGCTGGAGAGTGGTTTCCAGCGGTCTTCACGTTCTAATCGCCAGTCTTCGAATTCTTCCCAAGCTCAGGTAAATTCATCTGAGCCTGGCAGTATTTACTGGCAAAGCCTGATCGTCAATGCAGCCAAGTTTTCCGTTCGAGCCAGATCCTCAACAGCGGCATCCTTACGTCCGGCTCGATTTCTGCCATGGCTGGCTTCATTCGTCTATCGCCTGGGTCGATATATAGTGATTCCAGCCTACTTCAGGAGCATAGAAGTCATTGGGCGAGAGCATGTCCCTCTATCCGGCCCAGTTATTTTGGCGCCTACCCATCGATCGCGCTGGGATGCATTTTTGGTTCCCTATGCGGTGGGACACGATATCACAGGTCGGCATTTGCATTTTATGGTTTCAGCCGATGAGGTGGTTGGCTGCCAGGGCTGGCTGATTCGTCATTTGGGCGGCTTTCCAGTAGACACTAAACGGCCAGCGATCGCCAGTCTCCGCCACGGAGTTGAGCTGTTAAAACGTAACAAAATGCTTGTCATCTTTCCTGAAGGTGACATTTTCCGGGGAAACGAGGTGCAACCGCTCAAACCGGGTCTGGCACGTCTTGCTCTTCAGGCAGAAGCCATGCAGCCAGGTCTGGGAATTCAGATTGTCCCCATTCACCTGCATTACAGTCACCCGATGGTTCCCTGGAAAAGCCGTGTCAAACTTCAAATTGGGACACCTCTGCGGGTTGCAAACTATCATTTACACTCGCCGAAGGTTGATGCCCGGAAGCTTACCTCTGACTTACTCAGATCCTTAAAAGAACTGGCTAACAATCTGGCTAGCTAACGAGGGGGTTTCTTCAATAACTTCTCAGCGGTCATTCCAACCGCAAAACCTGATAGCAGCAGGAAGAAGGTTTCGACAACGGGGTTTGCGTTAAGTATCCAGGATAAACCCATTCCTGATAGGCCAATCAAGATATAAAGTATCATCAGCGATCGCGGACGTTGCCTGATGCCTCGAATTGGCGCGAACTCTTGACGATTGAATTTCATAAGACGCTAACCCAACCGGGTCAGGAATGCTGCATTCCCTCTTGAGTTACCAGCGTCTAGCGTACTTGTTTACGAATCGGGTAGTCAATCAAAGAAACAAACAATGCACAAATAAGAGCATAGCCAGTAAAGAAAGCTGTAATTTCCAACATAGAAACACTGAAGTTAACCCCCCGATTCGGACAGTAAATGAAAGAATTTAAGGAAGTTCTTCCTTTGTACCACGATTTTCTTTT
>JAIMBL010000096.1 GCA_023511615.1 Leptolyngbyaceae cyanobacterium HOT.MB2.61 | reverse complement strand
CGGGGTGCAGGGGTGGAACCCCTGGCTGGGGGCTGCGCCCCCACACCCCTCCTTAAACCCAGTGTCCTAAGCAACCTAGCGACAGCTATAAATTTTGAGGGTTTTTACCCACCAAAATTTTCCTGACGGAACACTAGCCTTATCCCCTAACGAGGAAAGTTCTCCCTTAAAAACGCTTCGGCTTCACTGCGGGTTCTAAGAGTGCCATCTAGAGTGGCGGCAGTGAGGGTATCCAAAATCTCCCGAAAGCGGGGTCCTGGTTTGTAGCCCAGGGCTTTCAGGTCATTGCCATTCAACGGAGGTTTGATGTTGGACCAGTGGGTGAGGTACTGCCAGATGGTACGACGAATTTGCCGCTCACAACGAATGGCAATCAATACCAGGAGATGGCTGTCGTAGGGCTTGAGCTGTTGCACAATCTGGCTGGGGCGATCGCACCCCAGCAAGGATTCGGCGATCGCCTTTTGAGCAGTTTCCAGTTGCTGCATGCGCTCAATGCTGTCAGCTGGAAGCTGAAGATTTTCGGCAACAG
This sequence comes from Leptolyngbyaceae cyanobacterium HOT.MB2.61, assembly GCA_023511615.1. GTDB lineage: Bacteria > Cyanobacteriota > Cyanobacteriia > Leptolyngbyales > Leptolyngbyaceae > Leptothermofonsia. The sequence goes on along the minus strand of JAIMBL010000096.1, from coordinate 16,989 downwards.
TGGCACGATGCTCTGGAGCGAGGTGGGAAAGGAGGACTTCTAGCAACAGAAGCCAGGTAGGGAAGGGAAGAGGGGTGAGGAGTTTTGAGTTCTGAGTTTTGAGTTCTGAATTTCCACCTCCCCACTCATCCCCTCCTTCCAGGTCCTGACGTCTTTTCTTTTCCTTCTTCCCGCTTTCCTTTTTCCTGTTCCCTGCCCCCCAGTCCCTTACCCCTTCTGCTTGCCACTCCATCCGTCTCAGCCAGCGTTCCACCCGGCGCAACTGCTTCCAAAGATCGGGGGTCATTTTGAGGGTGGGATGAATGCATTGCAGGGCTTCCAGGTCCGCCAGTTGTTGAAGTGCAGACTTCCAGTAGGGAGCCTGGAGAATGTATTTCAGTTCCGCCTTGAGACGGGTTTGGAGGGCAGGGGCAGACACTCGATCGCGAGGTGCGTCTGAAGGGGCAGGCTTCCCATCTCGCCGGTTCTGGATTTGCTGGTAAATGCCACTGGCGATCGCGTGACGGATGTATCCCTGCGTTTGGGCGTCAATTTCAAATCCCAGCCGCACTGCAAAGCGTACCGCTCGATAAATTCGGGTTGGGTCTTCAATGAAACTGTTGGGGTGGAGAACACGAATCTGCTTTGCCTGGAGATCGAGCAACCCGCCAAAAAAGTCCAAAATTTCCCCAGCGTGGGGGTTAGTCAGGCGAATGGCCAGGGCATTGATGGTGAAGTCTCGCCGATAAAGATCCTGCCGGATCGAACTAGCTTCGACCTCCGGGTTGGCGGCAGGGTAGGGATAAAACTCGGTGCGAGCTGTGGCGATATCCACCCAGAGGGAGTCCAGAGACGGGTCATTGTGCCAGAGGAGTGCGGCGGTTTGAAATTTGCCGTGAATCTCCAGGCGAGTTTCGGGGTAAAGGGTCTGGAGCGATCGCGCCAGTTCCACCCCAGCCCCGGCATCCGCTGCCCGGTGAAATCCATCCACCACCAGGTCTACATCCACCATCAGCATCTGATTTTCCTCTGGATCAGAGGCCATCATTCCTAGCAGAAAATCCCGTACCGCCCCTCCGACTAGGTAAAGATGCCAGCCCCGCTGTTCGGCATGCCGGGCAGCTACGGTTAAAACGTCCCAAAGTTCTGTCTTGAGGTATTTTTGTAGCGTTTTCAGCAGCCCCTGGGGAGAGAGCACTAGCCTGAAAGATTTGGGCTGACACCCTTCCAATCCTGTATCCTCCTGACTCCTGACTCCTGGCCCCTGGCCCCTGGCTCCTTTCCCCTCCTGACTCCCAAATGCCGCCTGATGCAACTGCCGCAATACATCGGTTCGAGTCACAATGCCAACCAGATGCCCCTCGTCCAACACTGGCAGGCGACCGACATCATAGGTCACCATGATGGACTCAATTTCGGGTAGGGGGGTTTCGGGAGTGATGGTTTTCAGGTTCGTCGTCATGTAACCTTTGACCGGCGCATGACTGAATCCATGGTGTAAAGCAATGTCTAAATCCCGGCGAGAAATGACTCCCACCAGTTGCCCGGCAGCATCGACAACGGATAGTCCAGAATGGCCGTAGCGCAGAAGAATCCGTTGGGCTTCATCAATCGTAGTTTCGGGGCGAATGGTGCGAACTGGAGAAGACATTAATTCCCTGGCCGTGGGCGGATGGGGAATTTGGGCCTTCAATTGCTCAACCAATTGGGCCAGCACCTGCGGGGGGTTGACGTTGTGCAGGTTGATCGAAGCGGCACGGGGATGGCCCCCTCCACCCAGCGGTTTGAAGAGTTCGTTGAGGTCGGTGGCCTGAATTTGTGATCGCCCAATCACCGTCAGTGCGTAATCCGCCGCATCTGTACCATCATGGCAGGTAGCCCCCCGGCAGTACCGGGCTGCCAACAGCAGGGCATCGATTTCAGTCAAATCCATCAGTCGCGATGCCAGGCTGGATAAACCGGGCACAAACTCATCCACCTGCAGCAGCACCCAGGCAAGGGTATGCCCCTGAACGGTTTCTGTTTCCAGGGTTTCCAGAGCCACGGTCAGCAGATCCTGGAGTCTGGGAGAAAGTCCGGGATCGATGTAGTCGGCGATCGCCCGCAGATTGGCTCCCTGCTCCATCAGCCAGGCCAGCGCCCTGGCATCTCGCGCCGTGGTATGGTCAAAGGTCAGTGATCCAGTATCCACGTGAATGCCGAGGGCCATCACCGTAGCTTCTATGGGGTTGGGAACAATTTCCTGGGCCTGAAGTTGCTCCACAATTAGAGTTGTAGTTGAACCAATCGCCTCAATCTGCCTCCGGCTAGCTGGGATGTCTGATTCAGTGTCCAGATGGTGGTCATAGATGGCAATCTCAACATCGGGTAAATCGAGCCACTCCGCAGTTTTCCCTAGGCGATCGCGCCGTTGCGTATCCACCACAAAAATCGAGCGAATTTTTTCTGGATTCACTGAGCGTCGTTCAATCAAGGCATACTCATCCCGATGGAGCGCCAAAAAATCTCGCACAGCCGGATGCGCTCCCCCAGATAGCACAATCCGTGCCCCCGGTCTCAGCCGCGTTAAGCCTACCGCTGCTCCCAGCGTATCGAAGTCAGCCGTTGTGTGGCAGAGGATGAGATCCATTGGGTTCACTTTTCTGATAGCTTACTAGTCATAGGCTGATTAACATCACCTGAATTAATAACCCTACTTGCCTGGTGGTCTGTCAAGTCTGCTTTTGGAGGGGCACCCTTCAAAGGCATCCGGAGATGGGGTGTCTTGATTTTAGGCACACCTGAGACCATCCTGACGGACTACAAGTCTTATCGCCGCATCGGAGAAGCAAAGATTATGACCATTCTGTTCCAGCTCGTTCTGGCTTTTTTTGTTATCCTTTCCTTTGTGTTGGTTGTTGCTGTTCCAGTCGCTCTGGCATCACCTCAAAACTGGGACGAGTCCCGGCGGGTGATTCTGTTAGGTTCTGGTGTTTGGGCAGGGCTTGTGATTGTCCTGGGTGTTTTGAATTTCCTGGTGGTCTAATTCAAATGAATTGGATTCAAATGAATTTGAAAATCGCTCCCTGATATCAACACCGAATAAGATGATCGTAAACTCATCAGCAAAATGCCAGTCACAGGCTTTTATGCTGATTGAGTGACATTTACATTCAGGGCAGTAATGGCAGTTTTTGAAGGAACCTTCACTCAATCCGATCAATTCCGGTTTGCGATCGTCATCGGGCGGTTTAACGATTTGGTGACTACTAGGCTTCTGGAAGGTTGTCAGGACTGCTTGAAACGACATGGTGTCGATGTAAATCCTGACGGTACCCAGGTCGATTATGTCTGGGTACCTGGAAGCTTTGAGGTGCCGCTGGTTGCCCGGCAACTGGCTTTAACCAGCAGATATGATGCCATTATTTGTCTGGGAGCTGTCATTCGGGGACAGACTCCTCACTTTGATTATGTGGCGGCAGAGGTGTCGAAAGGCATCGCTGCCGCTGGCTTTCAAACCGGAGTTCCAGTTATTTTTGGAATTTTGACAACCGATACAATGCAGCAGGCTCTGGAGCGGGCTGGCATCAAGAGCAACCTGGGTTGGAATTACGCTATGAGTGCTCTAGAAATGGCGAGCTTGATGCGTCAGGTGAAAGGTCTGGGAGGAGCGGAGCACTATGGTAATAGCCTGAGTGGAACTTCCACTCCGACATTGCCTGCATCACTGACAAGGGCAGCCACCTCTGAGTCGAAGCCTGAGTAGAACCCCAGCCGCCTCCCCCCCTTTCGATATTCAGTTTGGGGGAAACCTCACCTCGTGGGTATTCTTTGAAAATAAACCCCTCGATTCCCCTTGATTCCCTTATTTTGGTGGACCCAACAAGTTAATGATGAGCGGCGCTAGCCACCATCATTAACAACTCAAAAATCATTACGATTTGGTCACTACTCTTATTTTTACTTGTGACGCTGTACGCTCTTGTACGAGAGAATCAACCGTTGTGGAAGAAATTAAAAATTGTATCTAATACTACAGAATGATGTACTTGACGGTGAGTAGCCCTTAGAATTTGTATCAAGAAATACAATTTGGGTTATTCTCTGGGTAGCTGTGATGTTTAATGCCGATTTGGACTGGGAAGAGGCTTTTATCTATCGCCCTGGGCTTCCCGTTGAGTTAAAAACTCGGCCTGGAACCTATGACACGATCGCCCGCTACGAAGCAACAATGGTGCCTCCCATCTGGTTGGAACAGGATCCTCGGCCTCGCTATCCCCACGAACTGCGGGTTGTTTGCCCACTACCTCAAACTATACCTGCCCAGGTTGTAGAAACGAGGCTCTGACTCCTTGAACCCTGATGCCCTTGCCCCCTTAAAGAGTGTGGCTAATTCAACTGAAACACCCTGGTAAATTGGTATTGATTACCAACCATGGACAGAGAAGTTTTGAAACGGTAGGATCAATTCCTTAAAGCAGTTGGCTGATCCAATGCATCAGTGCTGCAAGGAGTCTCATGACTTACATTCACGAATTGGGCGATGGACGATGGGTTTACCTGGACAATCAGGGAACTCAAACAAATGTGACGATCATCACCACTAGTCCCGGCCAGCAGCAGCAGTCTAGCTGTAGCTTTCAAACGGGAAGTTGGACTTCACCACCAGAATTTTCTCAGTCGGCAATGGGGGGCGTGATCAAAATTACGACAGCTCAGGGAGAACATTTCATTCAAGTACAGGGAACCAGCATCGGCATGACCAGTGGAAAGATGCCCCCTGGCACTTTCCAGCAAATGCAGACCGCTTCCAGTTCCTCATTTTCGTCCATGCCCTCGATGGAGCCCATGAAGCCAATGGAGCCAATGAAAATGGGCGACATGCAGATGAGCCTGGATCCAATGGAAATGCGGATGGGCAACATGGAAATGCGGATGGGAAGCCCAGCAGCATCTACCAACCCTTCGGCCCCAACGACCCGCCGATTTTGCAGCCAGTGTGGAAAACCTGTGAAGCCAGGCGATCGCTTCTGCTCCAATTGCGGACATCAGCTTGATTAGGAGAGTTTTGAGTGTTCCCCTCACTAACAACTAATAACCACTACTAACCAACAACTAATAACCTACTTTAGGTTGGCAGCACTTAATCAATGGAGCCGCTGCCATATCCTTGAGTCCAATTGATTGGAGAAGGCTTGTCCAACTCTCTGTCAGTGTAGAATCGGTGGGTTTGGAGTATCGCAGGTTTGCCAGAGTCGTTATCGTGTCGTACCAGATACCCTTTTGGGCATAGAAGTATACTTTCGAAAGAGAATCAATCGACTGAGTTTCGGTTTCACTCAAACTGACCCGTTGCACCATGCCTTCCACAAAGATGGAAACATTCTTTTTGTCCTGATTACAGTAAATTTTGAAGAACCAGTAGTAGGGTTTGTTCAATTCCAGAGCGGGAGCACTGGAAGGTAACTGAACGCTGACAATTCCTGGTTGGTTGGGTAGGGCGATCGCACTCCGGTACACATCAACCTCCTCCTCATCTTGGAGGACAAATTCTGCCAGGTAGGCAGCCCCCTTTTCGTAGGGCACATAGAACCAGAATGTTGGGCGTTCAGAAACCGTCAGTCCCCAAACATTGGTAACGGGCACCCCTTGCGTTTTAGAGGCTAACTTGTGCTCAAAGGGCACCAGGGCTGTAAGGGGCAACTCCACCTGGGGACAGGAACCACGGCTGGCTCCTCCTCGGTAGCGACCAATGGGGGTGCCTCTGGAAGGTGGACCGGGCATTTTGAACTGAAGCGAATTGGTTGATCGCCCCTGAGCAACCAGCAGTGACGAAAAATAAAGGGTACTGAACAGGGCCAGTACAGTGGCCGTCATAAATTTCATGGGGCGAAGGGGGCATTTCATCGCGCAACTCCTGATGAAGAGGACACTTAAGTCAATCGCTGGCTGCGAAAGTTCTGGTAGAAACTGACTGTGCTGGTAGCGGCAGCGATCGCCAGAATAGCTGGCACCAATGGTACCCAACCTCCCTGAATTAAGATACCAAAGCAAATCAGGCAGAGCACACCCGGAGCGACCACCACGGCCAGCACAACCCAGGTCATTGTTTGCTTAGAGGATTGGCGGCGACCATAGAGCCACCAGGCAATCGTTCCGCCCATCAGGGACCAGATTCCAATCCAGGCAATTTCCATTCCCTGCGACCAGACCCATAGCAGAGGACGCTGGTTGAGAACGGCGCTGAGAATTTGACTCGTCATTTCGGCCTGCACCACGACCCCGGCCATCTTTTCTGCTGGCCCCGATCCATAGGGTGTAGACCAGTAATCGCCGTAGCTTCTGGCCGTTACCCCAATCAGCACAATTCGATCTTTAACGGCACTGGCATTGATTTGTCCACTCAAGACCTGGCTGAGGCTTACCTGGGCAACAGGTCGGCGAGTTGCCCGGTAATTCAGCAAAATCTGGCTACCCCAGGCATCAATTCCCTGGTAGCCACCTGTGCGGGGATGAATAGACTGAAAGACGGTTTTACCAAGCTGGAGGTTTCCTTCCTGGGTGAAGCTGGGTTCGATTCCTTCAGTCGCCAGGTAACGAGACGCCAGTTGCAGGCTAAACGAATAAGGTGTGTTGCAGAGCGAATCGGGGGGCACATCCATAAACAGCAATTGGCGGCGGAGAATTCCATCCGGGTCTTCTAAAAAGTCACTGAAGCCGACGCGATCGCCCGGCACTTCCGGCGGTGGAGCAATGCCTGCCACCTTGCTTTCGGTATCACTCACTTTGCACGTAGCAACTAGTCTGCTATCTTGCTTGAATCGGCTGGCCAGGGTTTTCTGCCCCGATTCAACGGGACGATCCCGGTAAATATCCAACCCAATCACGCGCGGCTGGTAGCGAGCCAGTATTTCCAGCAGTTGACTCAAAGCTGCATCTGAAAGTGAGCCCTGTCCTTTCTGTGGCTGTGTCTGAATATCGCTGTCGTCAATCGTCACCACCAGCAGACGAGAATCGGTTCCCTCCTCCGGACGTAGCCGTAAGAGCTGGTCAAAGGCACGGAGTTCGACAGGTTGGAGCACCCCCAGATAGCGGATGCCGGAGATGAGGGTAGCCACGGTAAGGCTGAGGGCGATCACCCAGCGGAAGCGGAGGGAAGGACGAAGAAGGGGGGCCGAGAGTGGTTGGGTGGTTGGGTCTACTTCGGTTCCTTTTAACTCTTGCCAGGTCGGTGGTTGTTCTGCGGGATTCTGGTAAATCACTGGTAGCCAGGTGGCACAGGGGAACTGCTCTTCCAGGGCCTGCAAGCGTTCCCGCGCCTGGCGAACCGCAAGGTAGAGTGGCTCACCGCTGGAAAAGGCTTGCAGAAAATATTTCAGAAAGGTCTGGGCAACCGGGTCGGGGACGGGTTCACGCATGACAATGACCTGGGGGATGTGCAGGTCGGCCAGTTCTCGTGCTAAACCCAGGCCATCACAGGAGTTGAAGATGGCTAACTTCAAGCCCCGCTCCAGGGATTTTCTGAGGGCGTACTTGAGCTGGTTAATGGTCAGGCTGTCGGTCTGGTTGATGTAGATTTTTCCCGTTTCGCCCTCTCCCTGGCTGGAACTGTGTCCGGCAAAGAACAGGATATCCCAGGGATGCTCCCAGAGGCGATCGCTCAGGTCTTGACGGGAGGGCTCCACCAGCAGCCGCACCTCTGCATCGACCAGCTTCTCCAGCAAGACCCGATCCGCTTTCGTGTCAATTCCTTTGCTATTGCCCAGAATCGCCAGCACACCCACCCGACCAGGCGGCGTCGAGTGGTGGGATACCTGATCATAGGCTGGTGCACTGAGGGCAATTTCGGCCTGGGGATAGCGCTCCAGTACTTCCCACAAATGCCAGGGCAGTTTTTGCAGCAGCATGTCTTCTGTCTGCACAATGACACGAATGGTATCAGAAGGGTGAAGTTTTTCCAGCCACTTCTCCCGGATAGGGCGGAACGGTTCGGCCTGGAGCCAGGCATTGAGGCGATCGCGCAACAACGCCGATGCCTTACCGCAGTCCTGCAACAGCGAAACATTTTTCACCTGGGCATCGGGAGCCGAAAGGCGAGAACGCAACCCCATTCCCCGGTACGCCATCTGCCACTGCTGATAAAGACCTGGCAACTCCTGGTCCGGCAACAGTTTCCCTGTCACCTCCGTTGCAGGGCGGGCGTTCTCTTCCCCCACCTGAAACGTCACAGGAAACCCCTGCTCAAAACTACCTTCACCGATTTTCAGGACAACCAGTTTATTCACAAATTCCTCCAGAAGAGGGGATAGGGGATGACGGAGGGATGGGGGAATGAGTGGGAAAGTGGGGGGTACCCATCTCACCCCTCACTCCTCACTCTTCCTTCTAAATCACAAACTCTTCCACTACCCGTACTGCTCCCAAAGCAACCTGGACGCTAAAGGCTTCGCTGGGGGTGCCGCTAAACCGCAACTGGATGTAGTTGTCCGTATCTCTGGATTCGGCTTCCAGGAACACGGTTCCAGAATCATCCAGCACAATCAGTTGCACGCCAGGAGGTAGCTGGGGCTGGCTGATGGGATGCACCTGCAAAAGAATGTGGGTTTGGGGAGGAGTACTAGAGGGGTCGGGTTGAATGGTCACAATCAGGACAACGGACATGACGCCAGGTTGTCCGCCCAGATGCAACAGTTTCAGGCGTCGAATGCCGGTTTCCAGGTCGCGAAAGGCCACGGCTTCTTCGCCTCTAAACGCATAGGCGGGAGCCAGTTCGGGCTGGTTCAGCAGCCAGTCCACAGTTTGCCAGCCTGCTTCAATTACGCCTTCCAGCCACTGGCTCAGGTTAATGCGAGGGCCTGGAGCAGTTTCGGGTTGAGTGACCGTCACCTGCCTCAGTTGAAACAAGTGGTCGAGCAGGTCTTCCGGCGATCGCAACTGGTTTAGAGGCAACTCTTCCACCGCCGCAGTGGGTACAAACCCCAGCAAGGTGGCTTCAGACCGGCGATCGTCCAGTTGCACTACGGCATAGCCTATCCGGTCTTCCCACACTTCGGGCGGCACTGGACAGGTTTGGGCTTCGGCTCTGACTGGGCGGCACTCCAAACGTCCGACATCCGGTATGACTAAATCAGCCACATCGACACAGAGCCGCATAACGGGATTCCAACTATCGCTGGCTTCCCGGTTGGTGGGAATGCCCATCATTTGCAGGTAGTCGTTCACTACCCACACGGCCAGGGTATTCAGGCGAACCTGTTCTGCTTTTTCGGGAGTGGGTTGCTCCCGGGCAAATCGATTTGCGGCCTCATGGGCAGCCTGGGCGATTGGTAATGGTAGCGCAAACCCGTCAATCTCATAGGTAGGGTAGGTCATGGTCGGGAGTCCTTCCTGTTGTTCATATATATCCTTGTGACTCGCCAAATTTACGCAACCGGGGCAGGCATTGCCGTTGGTAGAAACTGCTCAAAGTTGATATGGTTAGCCCAAATTCCTGGGAAAGCTCTCTCCAGCTTGTTTCTGGTGGCAATCGCCGCAGAATCAGTTCCCGACAGGTGACGTGGGGGTGTCCTTCGATATGAATTCGTCGCAGTTCGCCGCTTTCATCGGCTTCGGCCCAGACTCTAACCTCATCCAGAATAGGTGGAATGTCCGGATCGGAGGGTAAGGTATCCACCGGGTTCACGACCTCATCGGGTTCGCCAGTGCGCGAGGTTCTTACCTGAATCGAAGCTGTGCGGGTGAGTTGTTTCTGAGTCTCAATATAGGAGTCCTGTAACCGCCGCCGCAGGTAATAGTTGAGCCAGGTGGTGACGGTGCTGCGGTTGGGATTGTAGCGATCGCCCGTCGTTGCTTCACACAGGTTCTGGCAAAAGAACAGCCATGTCTGTTGTAGTGCATCCTGATAGTAAGGCACAGACTCCTTCCAGAGTTTGCCGGACACCAACCGAATGATTTGGGTCAGACGCTTCTGGCGATCGGGGCTACCGGGAGGATGCTGGCACGCTTCCTCTACAAGCTGGCGTAGCTGGTTATCCAGGTCACTCACGTTGGTTTCTAAAAGCAATAGCCGGTTTGTCGTAAGTATTGCGCTTACGGGCACTTTTGAGAACCCCCATAGCGATCCACTGGTCAGCCTGAAGCAATGCCGTCTGCCAGGTTGCGTAGCCTTTTGCGTTCAGGTGGATTCCGTCGGTTGTCAGGTTGGGGTGCAGGTTACCGATGGTGTCTGCCATATATCGAGGAAAAGGGCGTTCTCCTGTTGGGCGATCGACTCCAGTTTCTGATTGAGTTGAAGAATTCGTTCATTGGAAAACCGGGTAGAGCGGGTCGGCAGAATAGACTGCACCACAATCTGCGCCGATGGGTGGGACTGCTGCAACTGTCGCACAATTTAACCCCACCAACTGCTGCCAATATAGATTTTTAAGCAACTAATAAATCTTTAAGTAACTGCCCTTCAAAGGGGTGTGGTGAAGCCATCATAGATTCTGGACACGGAAAAGTCACCCGTTCACGGATTAGGGGTATGCCATGGTGAATAAAGGGAAAATAATCCCCCTTCTTAAATCCGCGTGTTGCTGCATGCCGAGTGAGTTGGGACGAAGTTTGAATTCATCCAACTCTCAATTCATCTCTGGAACCAGCAACGCCTAAATCAGCGATCGCAACCGAAAATGTCGCCGCAAATCCCCTGAGTAGAGTGTTATCCCACCCTTTTCATCTACCTGTTGTTCATTCACTTCCTGTTCACTCACCTGATGACGCAATGCAGCAAAGGATTAAGTTTTTGGGAGTCCGCTATGTCACCATTGGTTTCGATGTTGCCGTTGGTTTCAATTGTTATCACTAACCACAATCGGGAGCGCTTTTTGTCTGCAGCAATTGAAAGCGTTTTGACCCAGACCTACCCCTACTTCGAGCTATTAATCTGGGACGACGGTTCAACCGACCAATCGCTTGCGATTGCCCATTACCATGCCAGGCGAGATCAGCGGATTCGAGTCATTGCAAATTCCCATCAGGGCAGGGTTTGTGCCCTCAAGCAGGCGTTTGCGGCAACCACAGGAACCTATCTCTGTTACGTAGACAGTGACGACCTGGTGGCACCCACTGCTCTGGCCGAGACCCTTGCCATCCTTGAGGCCCAGCCGGAAATTGGCTGGGTTTACACCGACTATCTGGACATGCAGGAGAACGGCCAAATCCTGGGATACGGGAGCCGGTGCGGGATTCCCTATTCCCGCGATCGCCTCCTGGTCGATTTCATGACCTTCCAGTTTCGGCTCGTGCGCCGCAGTGCCTTTGAGCAGGCGGGGGGCATTGATGCATCGATGGAATACGCGGAGGACTACGACCTCTGCTTGCGGCTATCGGAAGTAGCGCGGGTGACGCGGCTCCGGAAACCGCTTTACTACTACCGTCACCATGCCCAGGCCACTTCTCAGCAAAAGCGACTCAGTCAAATTCTCAGTTCCCAACGGGCAATCGCCCAGGCCCTCAAGCGCCGGGGCATGGCTGACCGGTATGCGATCGAGGTCAGCCTGCCTGACGGGAAATTTACCCTGCGCCGCAAAACCCCTCCTATCCAACCCGCCAAACTGATTCCGCTCCTGGCCAGTTTTCCCCTGGCAGGTGCGATGGGTATGGGAATTGCCCAGGCCCAATCCATTATTCCAGCGGGGGATGGCACCAATACCGTGGTGGTTCCGAGTGGCGATCGCCTTGATATCAGTGGCGGTCAGCTATCCGGTAACGGAGCCAATCTGTTTCATAGCTTCCAGCAGTTTGGCCTCAATCAGGGGCAGATTGCCAACTTCCTTTCCAACCCCCAAATTCAAAATATTCTGGGTCGGGTTGTCGGGGGCGATGCCTCCGTCATCAATGGGTTGATTCAGGTTACGGGCGGCACCAGCAACCTTTACTTGATGAACCCCGCTGGCATTGTTTTCGGTCCAAACGCCAGGTTGAATGTCCCAGCCTCCTTTACGGCTACCACCGCCAGCGGCATCGGCTTTAACAACGGCTGGTTCAATGCCTCTGGTACAAGCGATTACGCCACCTTGACCGGCAATCCCAACCGTTTCGCCTTTGCCACAAACCAACCGGGTAGCCTGATCAATGCGGGCAATCTTGCTGTGGGCCTAGGGCAAAGCTTGGGTTTAGTGGGTGGCACCGTGCTAAACATTGGGCAACTCACCGCACCGGAAGGACAAATTGTTCTAACGGCGGTAGCAGGCGAAAACCTGGTGCGCCTGAACCAACCCGGCAGTTTGTTGAGCCTGGAAGTCTCTCCCCTATCGACCCCATCCTCTCCACCCCCTTTACCCTTTACCCCCCTTACTCTTGCTCAACTCCTAACGGGTGGCAGCCTGGGCAATGCCACTGGACTGACTGTGAACCCCAATGGAACCATCCAGTTACAGGGTTCTCAGATGCAGATTCCGATGGCTGCGGGCACCGCGATCGCCTCCGGCAGACTGGACACCTCCGGGCAAATCGGCGGACAGATAAACATTCTGGGTTCACAGGTAGGAGTCATCGGGGCTACTGTCAATGCTTCCGGCGTGACAGGTAGCGGCACCATATTGATTGGAGGAGATTACCAGGGTCAGGGCACGGTTCCGAATGCGACCCAGACGTTTGTAGATCCAAATTCAGTCATCAATACCAGTAGTCTGGTTCGCGGCAACGGTGGTCGGGTAATTGTCTGGGCAGACAACGCGACGCAGTTCTGGGGAACCATCAACGCCCAGGGAGGAGCCCAGGGAGGCGATGGCGGATTCGTGGAGGTTTCCGGCAAAGAGTTCCTGACTTTTCAGGGCAATGTCAACGTTCTGGCCGCCAATGGCAACGCGGGTACGCTCCTGCTTGACCCTTCCACCCTGACCATTATCGATGCTCTAACGGGGGGGGATTTAGATGGCTTCCTGCCGAACATTCTGTTTGCCACACCGGATGTGGGGGCGAATACCGTCTCCTGGGGGGCGATCGCAGCGGCAGGTGCAAACATTCTTCTGCAAGCAACGGGAGATATCACTATTAACCCGATTGTAGGAGCTACTCCCGGTGTTACGACCCCCGGTTTCGCCAATTTAAGCCTGGGACCGGTTGGCAGCTTCACCCTCACCTCCAGCACTGGAGCAGTCAGATTTGTAAATACCACAGACACAATTCGAACTGACCAAGGCTCTGTAACCATCTCGGGAAGCAGCCTTGTTTTGGGCAATATTGACACCCGCCCCTTCTCTGGTTTTTCACCCAACAATGGTGGCAATGTCACCCTGACTGCATCCAGCGGCACTTTGACGGTCGGTAATATCGACACCTCCTCAAATGGACTCGGCTCCTTTGGCAACGGTGGCAACATTACCTTAAACGCCAGTGGCAGTATTACCGCGGGCGACTTGATTGGCAACGGCTACGGTGGAACCGCGGGCGCAATTACCGTCACCAGCACCACCGGAGCTATCAATGTTGGCAATATCGCTGCAACGGGCGTGCCTTTCGGCGGGGCATCCGGAAACACTGTAACCCTGACAACCGCCAGTAACGGAGGGGATATCAGCTTCGGCAGTATCGATACCCGTGGGAATGGGTTTACCCGTGGGAATGGGTTTGAAGTCGGACCACCCACAAACGGCGGCGATGTAGTGATTTTAGCCAGAGGGCAGGTGCGGGGAACCGGGCAAATTGCCGCAACTTCCAGCACAATCGCAACCAATAGTCTCAATGACGGAACAAACGGCACTGTCACGATTCAGCATGATGGTGGCCCCAATAACGTTCCCTTCAATGTCGGGGATGCTTCAGTAACCGTCACCAGCGGCAATGGACTATTCGGAGCTATTGACACGGGGGCTGAGACCATTACCGCACAGACGTTTCCATTTTCCCCCAACCCGTTTGTTTCTCCAGGGGGCAGTATCCAGATCACCTTCCTCAATACCGGACCGACTCTAACGGCCAATTCACCCTTAGTCGGTGCCCAGCAGGATACGCCATTTCATTTCACCACCGCCACGCTGAATCCCGTGCGTCTGGATGCCAACGACGACAATCCCACTTCCGTTTTTGTCACCGCCATCGCAGCCGGAGCGGTTTTACGAATTAACGGCAGTGTGGCAAATCCAGGGGATGTTCTGCCACCAGGCGCTAATCTGGAATTTGTTCCCCCCGCCGGGTTTCAGGGAACTTTGGACAGTGCATTTGTTCTCAGTGCAACCGACGGCATTGAAACGGTGACTCAGGCGATCGCCATTCAGGTCAACCCCCAAATACCTCCACCGCCGGATGATGAGCCTGACAGTGGCATCGACAGTCCCTGTATCCTAGCTAAATGTGCCAATCCCAGTAATCAATCACCTGACTGGGCGCAAATTCCTACTGTAACGCTGGATCTCACTCCCAATCCAGAGGAAGGTTTTACCCGTGAGTATGAGGAGTATCTGGGGCTAGCACCCGTTCGTATCCGTCCCCTGGATGAATTGAAGGATGTTGCTCTTCAGATAGAAAAAGCAACAGGGGTTAAACCGGCCTTTGTTTACGTTAGCTTTATTCCGGCAGAAATTCCGCCAAAGATTACCGTTCAAACAAAATCTCTGGAACCTAATGGAAACGGTCAGAAGCAGCCAACCGATGAGTTAGAGGTAATCGCAGTAACAGCCAGAGGCAATCCGATTCGCAAACGCATTCCGGAAGCAACGCGGGAAAAGGTAATGGCCGTTGCTCAGCAGTTCCGTTCTGAGGTGGCCGATCCCAGAAAAACGCGCAGCAAAGCTTACCTGCAACCTGCCCAACAGCTTTATCAGTGGATCATTGCTCCCCTGCAAGCCGAGCTGGAAGCGCAGGGTATCGATAACCTGGTGTTCATGATGGAGTCAGGGTTGCGATCGCTCCCCGTTGCAGCCCTCCATGACGGAGAGCGCTTCCTGGTTGAAAAATACAGTATGGGTACCATGCCCAGCCTCAGCCTTACCGATACGCGCTACCAGGATATCAAAGACTCCAAAATCCTTGGCCTGGGAATTTCCGAAAGTACCCAGGGACAGCCCCCCCTACCAGCCGTTCCCATTGAAATGACCGAAATGAGCCAGTTTTGGGCTGGTCGCCTGGTGTTCAACACCAACGCAACGTTAAGTAACCTGATCGCCCTCAGACAACAACAGCCATTCGGCATCATCCACCTGGCTACCCATGCCGACTTCCAGCCAGGAACCATCAGCAATTCCTATATTCAGCTCTGGGAGGATAAGCTGCGGCTCAATCAGGTGCGCGACCTGGGTTGGAACAATCCCCAGGTGGAACTGCTGGTGCTGAGTGCCTGCGCAACTGCCCTGGGCGATCGCGAAGCCGAATTGGGTTTTGGTGGTCTCGCCGTCCAAACTGGAGTCAAAACCGCTGTTGCCAGCCTCTGGTATGTCAGCGATGCCGCCACTGCTGCCCTCATGACCGGATTTTATCGGGATTTACGCACCGCCCGCATCAAAGCTGAAGCCCTCCAGCAGGCCCAACTAGCGATGGCAAAAGGTCAAATCTACGTTGAAAATAACCGTCTGCAAGGGGTTGGAATGAAGGATAGCATCCCCTTACCAGAAGGCGTGACCGTCCGCGATCGCCAACTCTCCCATCCCTTCTACTGGTCAGCCTTCACCATGATTGGTAGCCCCTGGTAGGAGGGTTAGGAGGCCAGGGTCAGGGTGGTTTCATTTACGGGGATAAAAAACAAGATGGATTGAGGTGCATTTGGTTCAACAATGACTCAACCTCAGACGCTTAATCTCATCGAACACCTCAAACAAATTCCAGACTACCGCAAAAGCAAAGGCAAGCGACATGCCCTGTGGCTGGTGATGATGCTAGTGTTGTTAGGCACGTTGTGTGGATATCGAGGGTATCGTCCCTTAGCCGATTTCAGTCAGCAGCGCTGGCAAAGCTTGTGCGAGTTGTTAGAGTTGCCGACTGACACCCGGATTTCATCCTATTCCACCTTTCGTCGTGTCCTGCAACGAGTCGATTTTGAGCCAATTGTCGGGCTGTTCAATCAGTGGAGCCAACGGTTTATCCAACTGATGGAGCAAACGTGGGTGGCCGCTGATGGCAAAAGTATCAAAAGTACCCTCACCGATTACAGCGAGTCCTACCACAAGTTTGTCACCACCATATCTGCCTTTACCCACCAAACGGGAGTCGTGCTGCACTTGCAGGTGATGGACAACAAGCAGACCAGCGAAATTGAGGTGGTGCGTCAGTTGATTGGTGCTTTAGCCGGACAGCCTATCGTGTTCACCCTAGATGCTCTGCATTGTAAAAAAAACGGTCTGCCAAATTGCCCTGCAACAGCAACATTATCTGATTGCGCTCAAGGCAAACCAACCGACACTTTGCCGCACCTTGGAGCAGTTGCATCAGCGTGCCGCCTGATTAAGTCAGGCTGAGCAGGTCGATACCTCGCACAATCGTCATGTCTATCGCCAAGTCTCGGTGTATGCCGCACCCGTCGGATTGCGCCGCCACTGGCAAGGACTCAAGCACTTGATTTGGGTCAAGCGGTGGGGAATGCGAGATGGGCAGTCATTTGAGGAGAATATCGGTTACATCACGAACCTTGAAGCCAGTGCCACTCAATTCCTCCAGCACATTCAGCAGCATTGGACGATTGAAAATCGATTGCATTGGGTCAGAGACGTTTGCTTTGAGGAAGATACGACTCGTCCGGGGAGCAATGCTCCAGTCATTTGGGCAATCCTCAATTGTTTTCTCATCACCATTGTCCGCCAGCTTGCTTTCCGCACCATTCCTTAAGGGGTGCGCGCCCTCACGAACCAACTTCGACAAGTCTATGCGATCCTCACTCAAGGTTTTCCTCCATCTAAATGAAACCACCCTGGAGGGTTAGGAGGCCAGGGTTAGAAAGAAGAAAGAGGGAAGAAGCCAGTATCCGACAGGCAGAACTACTATAGGGCTTGCTGAAAAAAGCAGCAAAGGTTTACTGTGCCTAGTTTTCAAGCGGGATCAAGTCTGCTAAAGTGCAAG
>JAIMBL010000095.1 GCA_023511615.1 Leptolyngbyaceae cyanobacterium HOT.MB2.61 | reverse complement strand
CACATAGAGTAATTGAAATTACTCCAAAATTTCACTTTCACCCTCAGGAACGCTGTTAAAAGTCAATCCAGCAGACCAACCTAAAAATTTTACAATGCCTGTAGTTTAAGCCTGAGCCTATTGAACTAAAGTCGTCACTACGAACGTCGTGGAACTTATCGTCTCGTCTACTAGTCTCAAGGTCTCCGAGCTACAGAAGATAGGCTTTCTAAGCCTGGTATCTTCAGCAATTGTAAAAAGCTTTTATGCAATTTAAGGGGGAGCCAAGCCACCCGGAATTCTTACAGCAGGGATGTTTTGAAGGATGACTTTGGTTCTGGCAAAAGTAGCACCTTTCAGCAGTAATTGCCGAATCTGCCTTAAAGCAGCTGAGGTGATGAAATTTGAGTTGAACATATGGACAGATCTCTAAGAGATATACTCAGGGGCTACATACAAATCACATGCACTCTCTCATCAAACACAGTCTCAGACTTACGGGAGGCTCTCCTGGAGGTTTGGTTATCAGCGACGCGTATCACCAAACAAAATCAATATTCCAGAGATTCTGTTTTAGATGAAAGAGCAGCCTACGCTACTCTTTCACCGGCAAGCCGGAAGAAACTTACGGGGCTTCTGGTGATAGTATGGCGTAGCTATCTTAAGAAGAACGGAGTAAAAAACGATTTTCTTAAGGATTTCACAATGCAATTCAGAAAACTTCATCTCCTCTTTAAGGTCTTCTCCAAGGAGATCTTTAGCCAGTTGATAGCTCCCTTTCGGGTTTTTAGACACGAGAGTACTCTCAATCACCCAGCGGCCATCACCAGGCGTCAGAATAGGCAAGAGTACTGCTCATCCACAAGTTTGAACCGTGAAACGATGTATAGAAACGCTCTTGCCCATCTTACAGCGATTTTCCTGCCAGAGTGAAGAGGCCATAGGAGCTTGACTCAAAACTTGCTGAGATCGATCCCTGCTTCTTTTGCAAAGGCTGAAAGGCTCTTGTTTTCCAGAGTTTTGATTGCCTTCGTGGAGAGCCGCAACCGAACCCAACGATTGCCTTCTGCCCACCAAAGCCGTTTCCATTGCAGGTTGACTTCTTGTAGTTTCTTGGTACGACGGTGAGAGTGAGAAACAGCATAGGCATTGTTTGCCTGTTTGCCGGTAAGCTGACATTTACGAGCCATTGCAGTCTCCAGGGTTGACCTTCAGATTTTTTGTCCAGTCTCCCATTATAGATGCGTGGATGGATAGATGGGTAGATCAGTTTGGTAAGAACAGGAGGTGGGGGCTGTGCCTCCAGGCAGGTGATGAAGTACACCGGGCCTTTATCCCCCGGCCCTTTAAAGGTGGGAGTTGCGCCTCGAAGCAGGTGGTAAAGTTTTCTCCCCCCAAATATCCTGAATTGAATTGCGCTCAGCTACTTATCTTTGTCCTAAGCTATGGCTTTCTCGGTCAGGCGAGTTAACACCTGATTCGATCGCTCGACGAAAGCTTTCATTCCTTCGGCATCGAAGCCTTTTTGAGCCATTAGTGCCAGATCGTAGACATGGTGGCAAATGAGGTTTGATAGTTCAGCGGCGGGGGATTGTCCCTCACTCTGGAGGATAGCTCCCTGGTTAAGGGATACCAGGTTCTGAATCAAAGGATGGGCGGTGTTGATGAGCAGGATGTGCTCTTCGGGAAACTCAACAGCCTGTTGCTGGAGGAGGGCGTTCATTTCCCGCAAGCGGCGCAGGTGCTCTGGCAAGAGGACGATCGCCGGAGGCGTACCCTGCGGATCATCAGTTTTCAAAGCTTCGGTGCGGATTGTTACCTTAGGACGATTGAGGGCTTTCTCAAACAGTTCCTTGATTTGTTCACTGCGGGTCTTGTTTGTTGTGGGGTCTACAATCTCTGATTTCTGTTCCTTATCCAGCAGAGTATCGTCCAGGTCAGCATCAACGCGGGAGAATTTGACATCGGGATGCTCACGTTCCAGGAAGCTGACAAAGTGGGTATCAATGAAGGAGTCCATGAACAGAACTTCTAGTCCCTGCTTTTTGTGCAGTTCAACATAGGTAGCCTGAGAAACCTCATCGGTGCAGTAAAAAACCCGGTTTTCGTGGCGAGACCTGTTGCGCTCCAGATATTCCTTGAGGGTGGTGTAGGGGGAAGTTGAGGAAGGAGAGGAAGTGACATCCTGCCAGACATCGCCTTCTGTGGACTGGACCTGTACGGATGGGGTCTCTGCTGGTTCTCCTGTCCCCTGGTCTTTGGCTTCTGACCCTTGCCAGGTGGTGCGAAAGATCAGAATATCCTCAACCTGTTTCTTAAATTTGTCGTCGTTAATAGAGCCGAATTTGACGAAGGTGCCAAGGTCCTGCCAGCAGCGGATATATTCTTCGCGGTTGTCGCGGTATAACTCTTTGAGGCGATCGCCCACCTTTTTGGCAATGTAGTCGGCAATACGGCGGACGGTGCGATCGTTCTGCAAGAAACTGCGGGAGACGTTGAGGGGAATATCTACACTATCAATGACGCCGCGCAGGGGCAGCAGAAATCTGGGAATGATTTCTTCGCAGTTATCGCTGACAAAGACCTGGTTGCAGAAGAGTTTGATCTGCCCCTTGGTGGTATCGACATCAGGTTTGAGTTTGGGGAAGTAGAGGATGCCATTGACAACGAAGGGGTAGTCGGTATTGAGGTGAACCCAGAGGAGTGGGTCTTCCTGGAAGGGGTAGAGATAGCGGTAAAACTCCAGATAATCCTCTTTGCTAAGGGAGTTGGGGGATTCTTTCCAGGGAGCTTTCTGGCGATTGATTTGCTCTGGAGGCTTTTCTTCAGCAGCGGCTTCCCCTTCCTTGGAAGGCTCAATCACTTTGAGCTTGATGGGGTAGGGCATGAAGTCGCAGTATTTCTTGATCAGGGAGCGAATGCGGTAGGGCTCCAGGTACTCTTGCTCTTCTTCTTGCAGGGTAAGGGTCACGGTAGTGCCGCGATTACGCCGCTCTGACTCGGACAGCTTGAACTCTGTGGAGCCATCACAGGCCCAGTTGACAGGTTGCGCACCTAGCTGGTAAGAGAGGGTATCAATTTCTACATGACTGGCAACCATGAAGGACGAGTAAAAGCCCAGCCCGAAATGACCGATGATTTGCTGATCGGCACTGGTTTTGTATTTCTGGACAAACTCTTCGGCACTGGAGAAAGCGACCTGGTTGATATATTTCTTCACCTCATCAGCAGTCATGCCGATGCCATTATCCGAAACAGCGAGGGTTTTCTTTTGTTTATCGATGGTGATGAGAATTTCAGGCTCACCTAGGTCGCCGGAGTACTCGCCAGAGTGGGACACCATCTTTAACTTATTAATGGCATCCACGGCATTCGATACCAGCTCTCTGAGAAAGATTTCGTGGTCAGAATAGAGCCATTTCTTGATAATTGGAAAGATGTTCTCAGTATGAATACTGATGTTGCCCTGTTCCAGGATGGTTGTCATAGTCTCTTTTGTGGTGAATTAGAAGGTTTTAGAAGCTATTTTGCGCCTGGATGAGGCGATCGCTTTCATTCTAAATGAGTCTGATTACCGAATAGAAAGATCGGATTTCCCTACACTAAGAGCGATTCAGGGAGTAGGGAGAGATGATCTCACAATATATTCCTTCATTCTCAATGCCCTATCTGCCCTCGCTTAAATTGGTATGACATCTGCTATGCTTGTTGGCACCGATCAGGAGTCTAGAGATGACTCTCGAAGAGCTAGAAGAGGGTTTTCAGCAGGAAACTGTTGAAATTGCAGAGATTCAGCAAATTCTGGCCGAAACTGCTCAGCAGCAGCAATTTGCTCAGCAGCAGCAATTCAACCAGCAGATTCAACAACAAATAGCCCAGGTCTGGGCCGTGGTGAATGTCAATTCTAAGCAGATTGCTAACTTAACCGCTGGCGTAATTGAGCTACGCGGACTTGTGGCTGATGACTTAAGGAGACGATCAGAACAATCTTGAAATTCTGCCACAGGCGGTTTACACCCCATAGACTACTTATAGCTGTCGCCAAGTTGCTTAGGACATTGGGTTTAAGGGGGTGTGGGGGCTTCGCCCCCAGCCAAGGGTGCCTCCCCCCTGCACCTCGTCCTAAGTATGGTGACTATGGCTATACTTTCTACCTACCTGCGCTGAATGGTCCGGTTCTAGCCAGGAGAGGAGCTGACTGGAACAGGGCGTGGGTGTAAGGATGTTGGGGATGGCTGAAAATTTTCTGGGTTTGACCCAGTTCCACAATCTTGCCTGCATTCATGACAGCAATGCGATCGCAGAAGAACCTCGCCACCCACAGGTCATGGGTAATGAACAAGTAGGTCAGGTTAAATTCTTGTTTTAACTCCTGCATCAGTTCCAGCACCTGCGTTTGCACAGTGGCATCCAGCATACTCACAGGTTCATCGCAAATTATCAGTTGGGGGCGGGTAATCAGGGCACGGGCGATCGCAACCCGCTGCTGTTGCCCTCCCGATAGTTCTGATGGATAGCGACCATAAAACTCTTCTACTGGAGTTAAACCAACCCGTGTCAGCATTTTCTTAACCTGGGTTTCTGCCTCTAAGGGAGTTGCCAAGTGATGGATCAGTAACGGATCGGCAATGCTTTCTCCCACGGTCATCATGGGGTTGAGGCAGGCGTGAGGGTCTTGAAATACCATCTGCATCTGCCGTCGCTGCTGTCTGAGGGTCTGTCGATCAAGCCGTGTCAGATCGCGTCCCCCAAACTCCACCATTCCTGAGGTTGGACGAATCAATTGTAAGATTGACCGCGACAGAGTACTTTTCCCGCAGCCCGACTCTCCTACCAATCCCAGCGTTTCACCAGGATACAACTCCAGGCTGATGTCATCCACGGCCTTAATCGTTCGCTCATCCCTGGATAGTAACTGGGCGATAAAGTTTTGCTCCAGAGTGTAGTACTGTTTCAGGTTTTGAACGCGGAGGAGAGGGGTAGGGATTGAGGGTCGGGGATTGGGGATTGAGGGGGATGGTAAGGAGGACTGGACTGGATTTTCCGTACGGCTCCTTTCCTCACCAGACTGTAAGTGCAATGCGGCTTTTAAGAGCGATCGGGTATACCCATGCTGGGGAGTTTGCAAGATTGACTGCGTACTTCCCACTTCGACGAACTTGCCATTGTGCATCACGGCGATGCGATCGCAATATTCCCCAATCATTGCCAGGTCGTGGGAAATCAGTAGTAAGGCCATCTGCCGTTCATCGCAGAGTCGGGTAAGCTCCTGCAGAATCTGGGCAGATATGGTTACATCCAGGCTGGTGGTGGGTTCATCGGCAACGATCAGCCTGGGGTTCAGCAGTAGTGCCAGGGCGATCGCAACCCGTTGCCGCATTCCGCCACTAAATTCATGGGGATATTGGGACCAGCGGTTGGTGGGAATCTTGACCGCTTCCAAAACTGCCATTGCCTGTTCCTTTGCCTGCCTGTGAGACAGTTGGGGATGGTGCGATCGCAGCGTCTCTAGACAATGTTCTCCAATCGTCATTAACGGGTTGAGCCGAGTCATCGGGTCTTGAAAGATGATTGCCACTGCCTCTCCCCGAAATCGGCGCAGTTCCGCAGGCGACAAATCAAACACCGACTGTCCAGCAAACACCACCCGTCCTTCAATTCGGGTATCTTCCGACAGCAACCGCATCGCCGCCCGGCCCAGGGTAGACTTACCACAGCCCGACTCACCTACCAACCCCAGCTTTTCACCGGGGTTCAGGCTAAACGAAACATCATCCACAGCCCAGGAAACCTGCTCCCTCCCCCATTGAGGATAGGCAACTCGCAAATGTTCGACCCGAAACAGCGCATCACTCATTGCGGCTACTTATCAAACCTCCGCATCAAATAGGCAACCCCAAAATCTCCATTCGGGTGCTGCTCTAAAATTTCAGCCAGTTCAAAAATGCGAGCCGCCAGATCTGGCCCCAGTTTGTTAATCGTGGCACGGCGTTCCTGGGCAAACAGTTCCCGTTCCCGTACCAGCGCCTGCCAATCAGTAGAAAACAGTCGATCCAGAATGGCATGTAAGCCTGTTTTTTCCAGTACTTCCCACTCACCGCGATCGCACCAGATCCCCTTACAGTTGGGGCAGCGTTCCACATAAAATGGCGTTTTCGTGCTGACCTTTACCCTTGCCAGGTAACAACTGCAATGGGGACACAGGGAAGCCATCCCATCTGTAGGGGCTGGCGTCGAGTCAGTCTCCAAAACCCGATCAATTAAGGCAGGTAAATTCTCGACTTCAGGCTGTTTCTCCTGCCAGGCAACATACTCCTCTGGCGGAATCCATATTCCCTGACAATCCGGGCAACACTTCACACTCAACTGTCCCATCAATACGCTGCTATTCAGATCAGTCATCCTATCCTTTGGACACTGCACAACCGCTCTCCCTGATCGCCAACACTCTAATTTAACCGGAGAGGGGGAAAGGTCAGTTGTTAGTTATTGGTTATTTAGAGAAGGGCGAGGGGTGAGGTGACAGACAGGCAGATACCCTGCCGCCTCTTGCCCCGTCTCCCCCTGCTGACTGTTGTCTCTGGCTCCTCGTCTATTCAATGATGAATCTCCAAATTAATGACATAGTGTCCCATAGCTACTCGGTCTGCCCAGAGTTCATATTCAACACGGAAGAAATCAGGCAGGGGGGTTCCTTCTAGAACAAGGTTGCGGGTGTAGTTGCGCAGGCAAAGCTGGTGGTTTTGGCTGGAGGTATTGCTGTGCAGACAGTAGCGGCTGAACCCATACATGCCCCGCTGCAACAGATGACGGTAGCTCAACTGACCGTTTCCCTGCATGGTCAGGGTGACCCGGTAGGGAGAAAACTCCAGCCACAGAAGCCGAGGTGTCTCTCCATAGGGCATGGCAGGAATTTCTCGCCCCTCGGCATCGAAGTCGCGATCGCGAATGACAGGCTCCGTTAATAGCAAATGAAACCGCTCATAATCCTTCTGGTAAAGGGTCGCGACCGTTTCCACCTCCGTACAAATTGGAAAGTCTGTAGAGATGAAGGAGAGACAAACAGGTCTGCGATGGTAGGTGAGCATGGGGTACGATTGCTTACGCAGTCTCAATAAGTCTAACTGATCCCCATGCCAGTTCCGAGCGCAATTTCCCTAAATGTCTCTGAGTTCCAGCATGATCTAATCATCACCCGACCCGCCGCCGGGTTATCTTTGCAAGGGCGCATCCGGGTTCCGGGAGATAAATCCATTTCCCACCGGGCGTTGATGTTGGGAGCGCTGGCTGAAGGAGAAACGAGGATTGAGGGACTACTGCTGGGGGAGGACCCGCGCAGCACAGCCAAATGTTTCCAGGCAATGGGAGCCGAGATTTCTGACCTCAACACAACCCTGGTTAAAGTGCAGGGGATTGGGTTGGGACAACTGCTGGAACCGCTAGACGTGTTGGATGCAGGAAATTCGGGTACCACGCTCCGGTTGATGCTGGGTATCCTGGCATCCCATCCAGGAAGGTTTTTCACTGTAACGGGAGATAGTTCGTTGCGATCGCGTCCCATGTCTCGTGTGGTCAATCCGTTGCGGCAGATGGGCGCGGAAATATGGGGGCGACAAGACGGTTCTCTGGCACCGCTGGCCGTCCAGGGGCAAACTCTTCGTCCAATTCACTATCATTCTCCCATTGCTTCCGCTCAGATCAAGTCCTGCATTCTGCTGGCAGGGCTGATGGCAGAAGGACGGACAACTGTGACAGAACCTGCCCTCTCTCGCGACCATAGTGAACGGATGCTAAAAGCCTTTGGAGCAGACTTAACCGTAGACCCGGAGACATGCAGCGCGACAGTGACTGGCCCCGCAAAACTAAAAGGGCAGGCTGTCATTGTTCCAGGGGATATTAGTTCAGCGGCGTTCTGGTTGGTGGCGGGGGCGATCGTGCCTGGCTCTGACTTGGTCATTGAAAATGTGGGAGTGAACCCAACTCGCACAGGAGTCCTGGAAGTGCTGGAAATGATGGGTGCCGATATCACCCAGGAGAACTACCGGGAAGCCGCAGGAGAGCCAGTTGCCGATCTGCACGTCCGCTATGCTGGAAGTACCAGTCAGTTGCCCCTGAAAGCCTGTCAAATTGCGGGCGATCTGGTGCCCCGGCTGATTGATGAGATTCCCATTCTGGTAGTAGCCGCCGCATTTGCTGAAGGCAGAACCGTGATTCAAGATGCGGCTGAATTACGCGTGAAAGAAAGCGATCGCATCGCCGTGATGGCAAACCAGCTAAACCGGATGGGTGCCCGCGTGACTGAACTATCCGACGGTATGGAGATTACAGGCGGCGCACCCCTGACCGGAACTGAGGTTGATAGCTATACTGACCACCGGATTGCCATGAGTCTGGCGATCGCCGCCCTCAACGCCAGAGGCACCACCACCATTCAACGGGCAGAAGCCGCCGCCATTTCCTATCCAGATTTCGTAGCCACGCTGGAGCGGATAGTTTTGAATTAAGTAGCTGGGTGCAGTTAAATCAAAGATGGTTTTGGGGGTGGAGGGGGTGAAATCCTATGCGTGGGGGCAACGCCCCCACTCCCCTTTCTTCCAAATTAATTATGTCTACCTACTTAGGCGACGGGCAACAGGCAACGGGCAGGAGAGTTTTCACCTCGCTTCTATCTTCTCCCTATCCTCTCACCTCTGGTTGTACTTCCATCGCTCGACAGGCATCGGCAGAGGGGGGTTGCACTTCTACAGAAACGTCTTTGTAGCCAGCCGTGTTGAGAAGCTGGGTCACCACAAGCTGGGCGCGATCGCTGGCTCTGGTCAACAAACCATCGGCACAGGCTGCTTCCACGACCTTCTTCAGCGCTTCCTGCTGCGCCAGCTTTTGTAGTTCAGGAGCCACATCCGGTCCCAAACCCAGAATCCCCCGGTTGTAGTCATACACATTGGAGCGGTTGACATCAATTTTGCTGTCCAGAATCCGGGGGGGAGGTAACTGCACCTGAATACTTTCCCCCGTAACCTGGACGTTTTCATTACTGAGTTGGCTGAGATCAACTCCTGCTTGAACTTCACCGTAGGCAATATAAAGTAGCTTCGTGGTGCCAATCACTAACCCTCCCAGGCTATTGTCCTGACTGGTGGGGACTACTGCCTGCATGGTAAAAGCTGCTGTGGTGAGTTCACTCATCTCCCGCACCTGTTGAACCACCATCGACTGAACGTCTACCCTGGGTGGGGGTGGGGGAGCATTGAGATTGAGCAGGTTGCTAAGGGCATTGAGAAAGCGATCGCCCGTTTGCCAGACTCCAAACGAGGCCATCAGCCCTGCGGCCATCAACCCACCTACCGCCATCAGGCCCAGACTTCTCAGAAAGGAGCCACCCCCGCGATCGCTATAATATTCGTCGTCTTCATGGCGCATAAAACTACCCTACCCGGAATCGACTGGCAATACAATTGTACTACTTTCTCACTTAAACTCAACGGGCACTCAAATGCAATCATCTACGTCTTTTTGCCTGGCATTGTTACCCATGTTCGCGGTTCTCCTGGCTTGCCGGTGAAAGAGGAGCTTATCACCAAACTCTCAGGAGAGCCATGTTTGCCCACTTCTTGCCCATTCCATCATGCCAGGTAACCAAAATATTGGTGGGTGCTGATCCTGGCACGAAAGGGAAGAGGCGTGGTCCAGGCTATTTTTTGAGAATTTCAGCTCCTCAAAAAACTCTGCCAAAACAATTTTTGCCACAACACCAGTTGTTGATTTCGTCCCTGACAGGGGAAACTGAACTAATTGGGTACCGAAAACCCATTTGCCCATAGAGGTACCAAGCATGATGGCCAAATTCCCCTGGAGCGTTAGGTTAACAGTCTTGACCGTCCTCCTGACCCTGTTGAATTCGTTTGCTTTTGCCCAAACCCCTATTCGGAAAGGGGTCTTGTTGTTAAACCAGGTGAGAATGCTATCTGCCCGTAGCACAACCCTTTCTGGTGGGAGCCTGGTGGATCTGCGAACTGACCCTAACTTTGAAGGCAATTATCAAACCATTGTGGACGCAGCTACCAATATCTTGAACGGGTACATTGTGGTTAAACACGGTGGCTACTTTCCAGAGAATCGGGGAATTCCACGCAATCAGCAGCTATCCTGGTCAGAGGTAGTTTACTACATCTTCACCCTGCCCAACGGGAAAGAACTGTTTCTCTATCGTTCTCCCTTGCAAAATACTGCGGAATACTTTATTCGTCGTAAAAATTGAACAGAATGACATGGCTGAATCATTTACTCCTGAAGTGAGCGATCGCATTTGTCGGCACATGAATGACGATCACGCAGATGTGGTGTTGCTCTATGCCAGAACATTTGGCAAGGCAATAAAAGCGACTGCTG
This sequence comes from Leptolyngbyaceae cyanobacterium HOT.MB2.61, assembly GCA_023511615.1. Lineage (GTDB taxonomy): Bacteria > Cyanobacteriota > Cyanobacteriia > Leptolyngbyales > Leptolyngbyaceae > Leptothermofonsia. The sequence goes on along the minus strand of JAIMBL010000095.1, from coordinate 7,348 downwards.
CAAAAATGCTTTCCATTGATGCCCAGGGCATGGATCTGCTGACTCAGATTAATGGAACCGAAGCTCCTTGTCCGGATTGAGTTTGACCACCTTTTGCGGGATGCAGAAGACGCGCACCATACATTGATTGATATGGTGAAGCAGGCAAGACAAATGGGGAAGTGAGCATTCGAAAAAATATCGAATATTCTCACGGTCGATGGTATTTCAGATCTGTTGCTACTTATTCCCTGCTGGCACTGTCCACCTTACCAGGAGGAACTACAGGGAGTTTTTCATTGGCCATCCACAGGTTTGGAACACTACCACTTGAGATAAGAAATTTGAAGTAAGGGGAACAGACCTGTTACCTTAGATCGGTTTGGATCTGCGATCGATTCAGGTTCGTCGAGTCTTTTCTCTGGTTTTCCAGCGATGCACGTTCTTATCTGTGCCACCACTAACCAGTCCATTTCCCTTACCCGACAGATTGCCAGAAGTGGAGAGGGGGAAGTGTGGCAAACCAATTTGAGCGGGATTCTGGCAAAGGTGTATCACTCCCCCGATGTGCGACGGATTCGCAAGTTAGAGGTGATGGTTGCCCATCCACCAGTAGACCCCAACGCAGAAATCAATCATATTTCTTTTGCATGGCCCAAATCACTGCTGAAGGATGCGAGTGGAACCTGTGTTGGTTTTCTGATGCCAGAGATCTCAAATAGTGTGCAACTTCTGGACATTTACAATCCCTTGCGCCGTCAGAAGGTTTTGCCCGGATTCAACTGGCTGTATCTGCATACCACCGCCATGAACATTGCTTCCATTATTTGGGCCATTCATCGGGCAGGCTACGTTTTAGGCGACATTAAACCGGAAAATATTCTGGTCAACGATCGCGCCCTGCCCGCCATCATTGATACCGACTCGTTTCAGGTACGCCATCCTGAAACAGGAGAACTTTTTCCCTGTCTGGTTGGGTCAGAAGGGTTTACCCCTGTCGAATTGATGGGAAAAAATCTGGCAACGGTTGAACAAACGGAAGTCCACGATCGCTTCCGGCTGAGCATTATTATTCACCTGCTGCTATTTGGCGATTATCCCTTTAAGGGCAAGTGGATTGGAGAAGGCGATTCCCCACCTCCAAATGAACTACTGCGCCAGGGTTTCTGGTGCTATGCCCCCCATAGTCTGGTCCAACCAGGACCGTTAACCATTCCGCTGGATGTGATTCATCCAGAATTGCAGGATTGCTTTTTGCGCTGCTTTAACAGTGGACACTCCAATCCCGAACTGCGTCCCACCCCTGCGGACTGGGTGAGGGCACTAAAGGCAGCCCGCTCGGAACTGGTTGCCTGCAAAAAGGTGAGAAATCACTGGTATAGCAAAACCTATGGCCGCTGCTACTGGTGCGATCGCAAAGCCCAACTGGGGGTTGATATCTTTCCAACCTTAGCAACCCCTGCCAAAAATCCAGCCGTCAAGGCTTTGAAGCAAGCCAGAACCACTGTAGAGAGGCGCATTCGGGTGTGGAATTCCCAACCGCTTACAACCACTCTGCCAGTACCCAAAAATCTTTTGCAAACGATTCAAGCTACTGGTCAGGTGATTGCCCGTCGGATGGCAACCCAGGTTCAGCAGACTCCCCTCAATCAGCCTTCTGTCTCTCTCCCTTCCGGCAGTAACCCGATGAACTGGGGAAAGCTGGGAACCATGATGGCATCGCTAACAGGCGTTTTTGTGCTGCTCATCTTTCTCAGCCGCTCCAAAGTAGATACAGGTGAAATTGGGCTAACGTTCGTCGGGATTTTTCTGTGCCTGGGACTGGTGGCGATCGGCTTTCTGTGGCTCAAGGTGATAGATAAATATAATCCGTAGCGGTTGTTATGTAGCTGAGTGCAATTAAATTAAAGATCGTTTTGGGGGTCGAGGGGGTAACCTCCTCTGCCTGGGGGCAACGCCCTCACTCCCCTTTCTTCCAATTAACTATATCTACCTACCTATCAGGTTGTTGCAGGAGTTGTATGAAGAGATGGAAAATTGTGGCGATCGCCAGTGGGCTTCTCGTCACGGCCCTGGGAGCCATCATGGCAGCCACCAATCCCCGGCAGGATGCCTACGAAGCCTTTGCAACGCAAGCTTTGATTGCCTACGCGGGAGAAAACCTCTGCCCCAAGGTTCCCGTCATTGGCAGAGCCCAGTGCGAAACGCTGCTTAGTACAAACCAGGCAGAAATTCGACGGTTCATCTCCCAGGGCACCAAGCGGCGCAACTACTTTTTCTTAAGTGTGTATACCACCGATCTGTCCATCAGCAACTGGTTGCCCTCTTACCACTTTGAGACGCTAGGCTTATTTGGGCAGTTTATTGTGCTTCAGGCCAGGGAAGAACGATAGCCCCATAACTCTTCCCTCGTCAACGCTTCTCGCTATACTGAAAACGCTAGGTATACGTATTTTTACTCGTTAGTCGTCTATTCAAGCATGCAGCCTACGGATCCAAACAAATTTACCGATAAAGCATGGGAAGCGATTGTTCAATCTCAGGATATTGCCCGCCGTTACAAGCAACAAAACCTGGAAGTTGAACATTTAATGATTGCTTTGTTGGAACAGCCGGAGGGTTTGGCGACGCAAGTGCTGACACGGGCAGGGGTAGACACCGCACGTCTGTTTCAGGAAATTGATAAATTCACCCGTGCCCAGTCCAAGGTCTACAACACCAACATTGAAAACATTTACCTGGGGCGCAATCTGGATATCCTGTTAGACCGGGCGGAAGAAACCCGTCAGGCATGGCAGGATAACTTCATTTCGATTGAACATCTGCTGCTGGGCTACGCAGCGGATCCGCGCCTGGGGTTGCGCACGCTTAAGCTCTTTAATCTGGAACCGAAGCGGCTGGAGGCAGTCATTAAAGAATTGCGGGGGAGCCAGAAAGTTACCGACCAAAACCCTGAATCTCGTTACGCTGCGCTGGAGAAATACGGGCGCGACCTGACTGAGCAGGCGAAGGCTGGCAAAACCGATCCTGTCATTGGTCGGGATGAGGAGATTCGCCGGGTGATCCAGGTACTTTCTCGCCGCACGAAAAACAATCCAGTGCTGATTGGAGAGCCAGGGGTGGGAAAGACAGCGATCGCCGAAGGGCTGGCCCAGCGGATCGTCAATGGTGACGTGCCAGAGTCGCTCAAAAACCGTCGCCTGATTGCCCTGGACATGGGTTCTCTAATTGCCGGAGCCAAATATCGGGGCGATTTTGAAAACCGGCTGCGGTCTGTGCTGAAGGAAGTCATCCACTCCGATGGTCAAATTGTGTTGTTCATCGATGAACTGCACACGGTGATTGGTACTGGTTCCGCCCAGGGCACCATGGATGCTGGAAACCTGCTCAAACCCATGCTGGCCCGGGGTGAACTGCGTTGCATTGGAGCAACCACCCTGGATGAATACCGCAAGTACATTGAAAAAGATGCGGCTCTGGAGCGCCGCTTCCAGCAGGTTTTTGTGGATCAGCCCAGTGTGGAAGATACCATTTCTATCCTGCGTGGGCTAAAAGATCGCTATGAAACCCACCATGGCGTCAAAATTACAGATTCTGCCCTAGTTGCTGCGGCAACGCTTTCCTCTCGCTACATCTCCGATCGCTTCCTGCCCGATAAAGCGATCGACCTGGTAGACGAAGCCGCCGCCAAACTGAAGATGGAAATCACCTCAAAACCGGCGGAACTGGAAATGATCGATCGCCGCCTGATGCAGTTGGAGATGGAAAAACTCTCCCTCAAGGGCGAGGATCAAATGGGAGTCCTGGCTTCCACACGGGCTTCTAAGGAGCGACTGGCCCGGATTGAGCAGGAAATCGCCGATCTGGCTCAAAAGCAGATTCAACTGGATACTCAATGGCAGGGTGAAAAGCAGGTGCTTGATAAGATCAAGCACCTCAAGGAAGAAGAAAACCAGTTGCGGGTGCAGATCGAACAGGCAGAGCGCGCCTACGATTTGAACACCGCAGCCCAACTGAAGTACGGCAAGTTGGAAGCGGTGCAACGCGATCGCGAAGCCCAGGAAGCCCGGTTACTGGAAATTCAGACCAATGGTTCCGCCCTCCTGCGGGAACAGGTCACCGAATCAGACATCGCCGAGATCGTTGCCCGCTGGACTGGCATCCCCGTCAACCGCCTGCTGGAATCCGAGCGTCAAAAACTGCTGCAACTGGAAAAGCATCTGCACGAACGGGTCGTTGGTCAGCACGAAGCCGTCGAAGCCGTGGCCGCCGCCATCCGCCGTGCTCGTGCTGGAATGAAAGACCTTGCTCGACCGATTGGCTCCTTCCTGTTTATGGGACCAACGGGAGTCGGCAAAACTGAACTGGCCCGTGCCCTGGCCCAATTTCTGTTCGACTCCGACGATGCCCTGGTTCGCATTGACATGTCGGAGTACATGGAAAAACACTCCGTTGCCCGTCTGATTGGAGCCCCTCCGGGCTATGTCGGTTACGAAGAAGGGGGCCAGCTTTCCGAAGCCGTCCGGCGCAAACCCTACTCCGTCGTGCTATTCGATGAAGTCGAAAAGGCCCATCAGGATGTGTTCAACATTCTTTTGCAGGTGCTGGATGATGGACGCATTACCGACTCTCAGGGGCGCACGGTCGATTTCCGCAATACGGTCATCGTTATGACCAGTAATATCGGTAGCGACCATATCCTGGATATTTCTGGCGATGACTCTCGCTACGAAGAAATGCAGAGGCGAGTAATGAGTGCCCTGCGCAAACACTTCCGTCCCGAATTTCTGAATCGGGTTGATGACCTTATCCTCTTCCATCCCCTTAATCGCAGCGAACTGAGTCAAATCGTTGGGCTACAGATCAAGCGGATTCAGGAAATGCTGGCCGACCAAAAACTGAAGCTAGAAATCAGCCCTGCCGCTCAAGATCACATTGCCGAAGCAGGCTACGACCCTACCTATGGAGCCCGTCCCTTGAAGCGTGCGATTCAGCGGGAGTTGCAAAACCCGATCGCCACCAAAATTCTGGAGAATGCCTTTGTGGAAGGCGACACAATTTTGATTGATCTTGTCGGCGATCGCCTCACGTTCAAAACAATCAGGACAGCAAAGCTAGCTGGAGAAGGAGTGAGAAATTCGATAGGCTAGGCTCAGAGCCGTGAATCAGAGCAGGGGGAGGCAACTAAGGGTCAGACGAACTCCGCAACCAGAAGCCCCTCAAGAGGAAGTCCTAGAATGTATTCAGTAAACCTGTCCCTGGTATGGGGAATGGAGGTGGAATAAATACGACAACGTTCGTCGAGTGTGGACGCTCGATGGGGTGATGCAATTGCGGCTAAAAGTGAGACGGTGTGCGACGCCCGAATGTGAGCGGTGCTGCCAACCGTATCGACCAGAAGCGGAAGGGAAATGGGGGTAAACCTAACAAGTTAATGATGAGTGGCGCTAGCCACCATCATTAACAACTCAAAAATCATTACGATTTGGGCACTACCGGAAATGGGTCTTACCGCAGCATGTGATACGAAATCCGATTATTAGAGTAGCACTATAAAATCGGAGGGTAGCACGCACAATTTCTCTAGCAAATCACTTTATTAGTGACGAGCTGAAAGCTCGTTACCAAAGCAGTACAGACCCTGTCGATTCTCGGCGCTAGCATCTACTGTAGCTGGTCTCGCAACCGTGGTATCTGCTGGACGCTGCCGCCAGCCTTGGAGTGAGCTAAGCTTACGCTCGCCGGGTGGTTCACGCATACAACCAAACCGGCAGTCAAGGGATCGTCAACGGACGACGTGGACGAGTGGTCAGCCGTTGTGCATCGACCCTGCTTAACCCCTGTCCAAAGACTCCTTTGAGGGCTGGATTGTGTAGGGGGAATTTCCAACAAGATCCCTTTGTAATTGAGCAATTTGTGCATATTCAACTTGAAATCGGTTAACCAGGCGTTCGTAAACAGGCAAAACGCGCTGGTAAATGTCCACATTGCCCTTAACAGGCTGGTGCCTATCCATTTCCCCTATCATGTTGCAACTGGTTTCCAGCGAATCAATCAAGTTCAGAGCATAAAGCCCCAAAATCGCTGCCCCTAAACTTGAACTTTCACGTTGGTCAGGAATCACAATTTCTTGATTAAAAATATCAGCGATTATCTGTCGCCAGAGGGGGGATGCAGCAAATCCTCCACCTGCCCTGATGGTTTGAATGTTACCAACCAGGGTTTGCAACACCTGAAACACCATGCAAAAATTGAAAGCAATACCTTCCAGTACGGCCCGAACCAGGTGAGCTTTCGTGTGATTGATGGTCAAGCCAAAGAAGGAACCACGGGCATCGGCTTGCCAGAGCGGCGCTCTCTCACCTAACAGGTAGGGATGGAAGAACAGACCTGATGCTCCAGCAGGAACAGTTTCTGCGATCGCCATCAGCGCTTCATAGTTCGCTTCAATCGCTAACTGATCCCGCAGCCACTGCAAAATGATGCCTCCATTGTTTACGGCTCCACCAACCACCCAGTAGTTATGCGATAAGACAGAACAGAATACCCGTTCATGGGGGTCTGTGACGGGATTGGGGACAACGATGCGAACGGCTCCACTCGTACCAATGGTCATGGCACCAACACCGGAAGCGATCGCTCCCAGTCCTAAATTGGACAACACTCCGTCATTCGCACCAATGACTACTGGGGTTGTTGAAATAACTCCCATTGCCGCTGCTAACTCACTTCGCATCGGTTGCAATACAGCAGTAGTAGGTAATGGCTCAGATAATTGAGTGTCTTTAATGTTTGCCACCTGAAGTGCGTTAGTATCCCATTCCAGTGTTTCCAGATTAAATAATCCAGTTGCTGAAGCAATAGAATAATCAACTACAAAACGATTGAATAATTGGTAAAAAACGAACTCTTTGATTGAAATAAACTTGGCAGTCTGTTCAAACACTCGTGGATATTCATGCTGTAGCCAGACAATTTTTACAAGTGGCGACATTGGATGAATAGGGGTTCCAGTTTGTTGGTAAAGTTGCTGTCGCTGCTGCAATCGCTGAATCTTCTCTGCCCACTGAGCACTCCGGTTGTCAGCCCAGGTGATGCATCGGGTGAGTAACTGTCCGCGGTCATCCACAACAATTAAACTGTGCATCGCAGCACTGAATGCCAGGCACAAAAGCTCCTGGGGTTGAAGTACATTTGCTTTAACAACCTGACGAATCGCTTTTATAACGGCTGCCAGGATCTCATTTGGATCTTGCTCTGCCATTCCTGGAGCCGTAGAGTAGAGGCGATATGTAGGGCTTGCTGAAAAAGTATTTCACGAGCTTTGAGAAGGTTGATGGTTACATCTTGAAACTCGCTGGAACTTAAG
>JAIMBL010000094.1 GCA_023511615.1 Leptolyngbyaceae cyanobacterium HOT.MB2.61 | reverse complement strand
AAGTAACTCTTATATCTAACAAAATCCCTGGAATCTTGATTTTGTTTTGGAAATAACATCACTTATCACCCAACGCTCAGGAGAGCCAAATTCTCCAACGATTTTTAAGCTAAGGATATTCAGGAGGGAAACGCGATGAGTACCCTCATTCAACAACGGCGTGAATTTGAATTTGACCGTCTGTGGGATAGGTTTTGCGCCTGGATTACCAGCACGGAGCATCGAATTTACATTGGCTGGTTCGGCGTTCTAATGATTCCAACCTTACTGACCGCGGCAATCTGCTTTGTCCTGGCTTTCGTCGTTGCCCCCGGTGTTGATATGGAAGGCATTCGATCGCCAGTCCTGGGTTCTCTCATGGATGGCAACAATCTGATTACAGCGGCGGTCGTTCCCACCTCGGCGGCGATCGGGCTGCACCTTTACCCCATTTGGGCTGCTAGCTCTATGGATGAGTGGCTCTATAACGGTGGCCCCTATCAGCTGATTATGCTGCATTCCCTAATTGCCATCTGGTGTTATCTAGGACGACTGTGGGAACTCAGCTACCGGATTGGTGCCCGCCCCTGGACTGCCGTTGCCTTTTCTGCGCCAGCGGCAGCCGCAACCGCAGTCTTGCTGGTGTATCCGATTGGTCAGGGTAGTTTTTCGGAAGGACTACCTTTGGGAATTTCTGGAACATTCCATTTCATGCTGGCATTCCAGGCCGATCACAATATTCTCATGCACCCATTCCATATGCTGGGTGTTGCAGGTGTTTTTGGCGGGGCTTTACTCAGTTCACTCCACGGCTCTCTGGTGGCTTCAACCCTGATTCGCACCACGAATGATGAAACGGTTTCCATTAATAGCGGCTACACCTTCGGGCAGGGCAAAGTCACCTATAACTTCAGGGCAGGGCACTATGGGTTTTTGGGACGGTTACTCATTCCTTCCCTGGCAGTGCAAAATCATCGGACATTCCACTTCCTGCTGGCCGCCCTACCAACGGTAGGAATTTGGTTTGCCGCCATGGGAGTATGCAGTGCCGCGTTTAACTTAAATGGTTTTAACTTCCAGCACTCCCTGTTAGACAGTCGGGGATCTGTGATCAGGACGGATGCTGATCTGCTCAATCGGGCTAACCTGGGAATTCAGGTGATGCATGCACCCAATACGCATCACTTTCCCATGGTGCTGTCTAGTGGAATAGAGGGGGGGAACCTCCTGCTCGAAGGCACAACCCCCACTTCCTCTTCTTACAGTTAATATGGCTACTGACTTAGTGAAGACACCTTGGTCTGAGTTGCCTGCCATAGTTTATAGACAAAGAACTCGGTGCGATCGCCCAAAGCGGTGATAAATGCTCCTTCATGGGCATCTGCACTTTCGGCAATCCAGTTTCCATGCACACTCAACTCGACAAACTCCTCATCCACCGGCGTCACAGCGATGTCCTGTTCAGGCTCCCTTCTCAACGTCGCTTCTAAATGGGTGAGTCCAGGAGCATCCACTGGGAGCAAAAAGGATGCTTTACCTGGCTCAATATGCAGTTTTTGCCCGGTGCGCAATGCGAGGATCACTCGCTGAGTCACCAGGGTTTCCAGTGGAGTTGCAACCCGTTCCATGTGCAGTCCAACTGCAGTGTAGGTGAGCTTTAACATCCTTCTTGCTCCTTTTGAGATTTTGAAGTAGAGAGGGTGGGGCTTTAGGGTAGAGGGGCCAGGGGCTGAGCGGCGGGAGTAAAGGTCAGGGATGACGGGTAAAAAACAACCCCCGCTCCTGAATGCCAGAAGCGGGGGAAAAGCTTTTCATCTTCTTGTCTACCTATATGGATACAAGCCTGGACCTGCACCTCCCGCTCTGTCGTTTTGGATCCCAATTCAGCGCTGCCAGAATGACGCCCCAAATCCTGCCGCCAATAATGGATTTGCCACAAATAAGCTGCACCATTCCCTCAAACCCAGACAGCACAACGGTTACCACCGATGCACTGAAGGCAGGTCGGCAATTAGTTGTGCTCCGTGAGGTCAATAGAGCGGCGCGTATCATAGAAGGTTTTGACCCAAATCTACTGCTTATATACTACATATGTAGTATTTGTTTGTCTACTACTTGCGTGATTCCAGTTGAGCTACACGGTAAACAACTTCAATTTCGGAAAATCAGTCAAAGCAGAGGAGGATTCCATGGAATGCTCCTAGAGCAACCACATTGGTGACATGAGGGGGTGCAGGGGGCGCAGCTTACACACACCCTTCATCCGTCGCGACTTCCGTTTAAGTTGGTATCACCTCATTTCACGGGTCAAACATATCCATTTCACCATTTCTGGGTCTTCGTTGAAACTAAACAGGTCCAGGTGCTGGGGATTGTTCATGATTTCGCGAGCCAGGAGGTATCCAGCGATCGTCCAAGTTTGGTACTTGCGGGAAGCTTTACCAACCAATCGACCATTTCTGCCATCGTAATATTCCGGCCATTCATCTACACTTAAACGACGTTCGGCAATTTCAAGGGCGCGCCAGCCCAGTTCGGGTCTGCCTGTTTTTTGAGCGGCGGCGGCCAGTGCCCATAGAAGGACAGGCCAGTTGCCACCATTGTGGTAAGACCAGGGGACATTTTTCGGATCACATCCCGTTAAAATTCGCCACTCCAAATCTTCGACTGCAGGGAAGCAAATCTTCATTGGCATGTAGCCAACCAGATCCTGCCAGCGCTGATCGATTAAATCCATAATCGAACGAGATTCGCGATCGCTCGCCAGTGAAGACACAATCGAGATCAAATTGCCCAGAGTAAAGAAGCGAAAGTCCATCTGCGCCGGGCCCAAATTGCCTGCCAGGTAACCGCCTGTTTCCGGCATCCACTCCGTGAGCCAGAGAGGAATCGAATCGGGGTAGATATTGAACTTATTCACGGCGGCTTCCCCAAACTCTTCACCCCGATAGCGATAGATCTCATTCAAGCGCCGCAGATCCAGCCAGTAATATTCCCGAATGTGATAGTTCAGAGTGCTTAAACGTTGATTGACAATCTGGATATAAACTTCGCCTCGACGGTTGGGTAATAGCAATTCCCGTGCCGATCGCAACGCAGCGTAGAATAATGCCTGAATTTCCAGGGGATGCCCGGACACTCCCATGCGGCGATCAATCATGAATGAGCCATCGGGTACCAGCATGGTTGGATACATATCAAAGCGATCGGCAAGACACAGCTTCAGAATCAGCACAATGCCCTGCTGAAAATCGGCTCGGTGTGCCAGATCAACCTCGCCAGTGGCTTTAACATAGGCTCGTAGCAGAATCAACCACCACAGGCAGGAATCTACAGGCGTCACCCGACCGATCGCGTGCTCACCAAAATCTGCTGTCAAATGTTGCTGATTCTCCCAGGTTTCCACTTTGAAACTGGCAGGCATCAAACCCTGCCCTGCATTGAAGCAATCCATCTGTTTATCACTGCTCTGCAATGCCAGGGTTTCAATCAAAAAATTGCGAACGATTTCCGTTTGCCCCTTGATCAAAAACAGGAGAGCCGATGACACAAAATCACGTACAAAACACTGGTCATAGTTCAGCGCTTCGACGTAGGGATCTCGTGCTGCAACGGTTCCTACCGGACGCCCACGATAGTAAACAATGGCATCTTCCAACAATTCCCACGCCTCTTTCACAAGACGATTTTCTTCTTGTCTATTGGGTTCAACTTTCGGCGATTGATTAACAACCATGGGACGGTTACAAGTCGTAAGAAGTACAGCAGTTTTCAGTTAAGTAGTGACACCCTGACAGGATCTGTGGCCTGGGAACCCAGAGGGGTAAGTCATTTGAAAATGGTTCTAAAAATGACTCAGAAGATGTTTTTCGCCTTCCTTAAACCCTACAAATCCTTCGAGCCATTGAGAAAAGGGGATTCCACACCTTTTTCCCAGGTCGAAGGAGTTGAGGGATGAGAGGACGATAGATTTACGAGGTTTTTCTGCTGGCCCAACGATATCCCTTTCAGCCCTTCAATTCACTGAAGTGGATGTCTTGCAGAAACATCTCTTCGCCCCGCTTTCCCTAGAATTACTTAGAGTAAGAGCAAAACTTTAATAAACCTGGATGTATCCAGATTAATCTCTCCGAAGAAATACCACAGTAAAGTCTTGATAAGGGAAAGCCTTGAATTGCAAAGAATCTGGTAAGGATTTCTCTGGTAAGGATTTCGGGGGTGCTGAATAGCAGAATGAATTTTCAATTCATCCAACCCTAAATTCATCCCCGGAATCAGCAACGCTAGGATTTCTATATATCCCCAAATATCCCCAATAAAGAACCCTGTAATAGCACGATAAGAAGCATTATTACAGGGCTTTGGGAAGTGGATGTGAACCAATCTAGAAAATAAGCAATCACTGGGCTTGAGTTTCCTCAATCATGCGGGGGTGATCCTTGATGCCGGCCACAAAGAATTCAACTCGGGTATGGCTCAATTCAATCAAATCCCCATCTTCAAGGAATCGTTGTTTTAGGGTCGCCAGACGCCGTCCGTTGACAAAGGTACCATTGCTACTACCAACGTCAATAATGTAGAAGCCATGGTTTGGGCGATGGCCGATGACTGCATGACAGCGAGAAATGGAGAGTTCTTCTACAGTAATGGCGCAGTTGGGACTTCGTCCAATTAACCAGCCTGAACCGATTTCGGTAACGTGGGTCTGGTGCATATTCGGCAGGTTCGTAGTGAGAAAAGCCGCCCGACCAGTAGTGACAGCCTGGATGTAGTAGGAACTGATCTCGCAGCGATTGGGGGCGTCTAAAATTGGCTGGATGAGCGTAGAAACTCGGCTGAAATCCTCGCCAACTTCAGCAATCAGCGTTTGGGAAATTGACGGGTTCTGCTTCAGGAAGTTTAGGGCACGTCCGGTGGAGGAATGAGAGGGCTTCAGATTCAACATGGATACCTGTCTACGAAATTTCTGTGAAACAACAAGGAAAGTTTGAATCACCAGACCCTACAACCCTGATATAGTCCAGTACACCTGACATTGCCAGCGAATAAAACGAAGTCGGGAAGTTTGGATTTCCAGTCATTTGTTTTTTGGGCAGTGTCAGCAGTGCTATCGGCTTTGCAACCCTAAAAGGAGGAACCCTGCAAGGTTTTTTCCAGGTAAAGTTGATGTTTAGCCTGGATCTGGCTGCAAGGTTGTGGTTACTCGATGCAATTTTCGGGTCTACCTGTGTTCACGCACCTGATCACTCGATTGGGTGAATCAGTTTAATTACGTAGACTAAACCCCAGGCGCAGGGGGAATGGCAACCGTGTAACCGGGTGGCTTTTTGAAAGCTTTACAGAGGAATCGGCCTAAGATCGCTTTAATTGAAGAAATCATTAACTTCCTTGAAGAAAAATTACGTGTTTTTACTGGAATGAGGAGGCTAAAGCTCAGGCTATTTGATGCCTCAACCAAAATGCCAGCAGTGGCAGTGTGATCCGGTAATGATACTCCGGTCCGTATACAAGGCCCTTTTGCTGCAAACTTGCCAGGGCTCCCTGGAGACCTCCTCCCCGTGATAGCCGATGTTTTTGAATATACTCCCGTGAGTGGGGGCTATCAGTCGGATCAAGGGCCAGACTTTCCAGTACACGCACTTGACTGGGCGGCAACAGCAAAATGAGCGATTCGAAGGTTGAGGATAGGTCTTCGATCAGAGCCAGGGCGCTGCGATGGACGTGATGGGGGAAGAGGAGGGAAGGCGGGGAGTGGTTTTTACTGGCTGATTCCTGAGATCCAACTGCTTCTGCACAAAGTAGGGCTCTCTGATCCAGCCAGAGGCGGCGAGCAAGGGCGATCGCATCTCCCAGATGTCCCTGTACATACTCCAGAAAGAGTTGGAGTGCGTCAGTTTCGGGGACAAATTGCAACCCCTCTGCGGCCAGGGCAGATACAATCCAGGGCTGGAGGTCGTCATTTTTTAAGGGGCCCAGCACAATGACCTGCATGTTGCTGTGCTGTACCCAGCTATCGGCAAAGGTGGCAATCAGGGTATAGCTCACCCGGGTTTGTTGCTGAATTTCCTGACGCAGGTACCGCTGCCATTTTTCGGTTCGGTCCCAGGAACGGATATGGGGGAAGTTCATAAATGCCAGAACAACCCGACAGTTGAGCCATTCTGCCAGGGCCTGGGGTAGGGATAGCAGGCTTTGAAATAGCGCCCATTCATCCCTGGGCGTTGAATGCCAGATTAACCGGGCCTGTCCGCCGCTGAGTTGCTCCAGGATAATGGGTTGGGCTATGCTCCAGCGTTGAATAAGCGCAAGTTCTGAGGGCGACTGAAATTCCGAAATAATACCTTCTGCCAACAGTTGTAGAAATCGGCTGCTGTCCGTGGCTCGCAGGCAGTCAATTTCAATGACGCGGGCTTTGACGGTTTGGGCAGCATGTCGCAGCAGGGTGCGTCGCCCACTACCAGGCACCCCTGCCAGCAAAAGGTCACCATCCGACTTCAGGATGTGGCAGATCTGATTCAGTTCTGCTCGTCTGCCGACCAGATTTTGGGGAATGAAGGGGTTGGCGACCATGCTATAGAGTAAAATCTGGGAAGCTTAATACTAATTAATAGTGCTGTGAGATCGGATTTGGCACTATGATCAGGTACTAACGGTGTTATAGCATCCTTTTGTAAACTTTTCCTATGGCTGTAAATTCTCCTGCAACGACTCCGGTTCCGGCTGCGGTGCCGCTTTGGCACACCCTTGGAATCGAGCAAACGCTGAAACAGTTGCAAAGCGATCGCGAATCTGGTTTGACGAATGAGCAGGCGGCTGTTCAGCTTCAGCGTTACGGGTTAAACGAGTTAGTGGAAACAGCAGGGCGTACAGCCTGGCAAATTTTGCTGGATCAGTTTACCAACATCATGCTGATCCTGCTGATTGTGGTTGCCATTATTTCCGGTGTCCTTGATTTTGTAGATTTGCAGTCTGGAAAGCTTTCTCCAGAAGAAATTCCGTTTAAGGACACGATCGCCATTCTGGCAATTGTGGTCTTAAATGGCTTGCTGGGTTATTTGCAAGAGAGCAAAGCCGAAAAAGATCTGGCCGCCCTCAAGAAACTGGCAACCTCCAGAGTGCGGGTCATTCGCAATAGCAGAATTGTAGAAATTGACTCGAAGAAACTGGTGCCCGGTGACATCATGTTGCTGGAAGCTGGGGTACAGATTGCTGCTGATGGGCGCTTGATTGATGAGGCAAATTTGCAAGTCCGTGAGTCCGCATTGACAGGAGAGGCACTGGCGGTTAATAAGCGGGCAGAAATTGAGTTGCCAGAGGATACGCCCCTGGGCGATCGCATCAACCTGGTGTATCAGGGAACGGAAGTGGTGCAGGGGCGAGGTACGGTTGTCGTAACGGGCACCGGAATGCAAACGGAATTGGGACGCATTGCAACGATGCTCCAGTCTGTGGAAACCGAACCCACCCCCTTACAGAACCGGATGGATCAGCTCAGTAAGACCCTGGTTGCTGGGGCAATGGCAATGGTGGCCCTGGTGGTGCTGGGTGGCATCATTCATCTGGGATTGCAAAGATGGAAGGAGTTATTAGAAGTCTCCCTTAGCATGGCGGTAGCGATCGTCCCTGAAGGGCTACCCGCTGTTATTACAGTCACTCTGGCATTGGGCACTCAGCGGATGGTACGACGTCATGCCCTGATCCGCAAACTGCCAGCAGTGGAAACCCTGGGCTCGGTGACAACCATCTGCTCTGATAAAACGGGAACCCTGACCCAGAACAAAATGGTGGTGCAGTACGTTTACACCAGCAGCACATCGCTGCACGTTACGGGCGAAGGCTACGACCCGGTGGGGAGTTTTCACCCTACCAGCAGCGCAACAGATTCCAGCCCAGTTACTCCCCAGGAGCAACCTGAACTGCTTAACTTACTGATTGCCTGTACCATCTGCAATGACGCGGTGTTGCAGAAAGAAATGGGAGAATGGATTATTTTAGGCGACCCCACAGAGGGGGCATTGCTCGCGCTAGCAGGCAAAGCAGGTTTTCAAAAAGACCAGTGGGAGGACAAATTTCCCCGCGTTGCTGAGTTTCCGTTTTCTTCGGAACGAAAGCGGATGAGTGTAATCGTGGAAGCGATGGGCGATCGCCAGCCCGCAGGCAACCCCTCCCCCTACATGATGTTTACGAAAGGTTCGCCAGAACTGATTTTGGAGCGCTGTACCCAAATTCAGGTGGGCGAAGCTGCTCAGCCTATTACCACCGCTCAACGTCAGCAGATTCTAGAGCAAAACAATACGATGGCAGGACGGGGATTGCGGGTGCTTGGGTTCGCCTGCAAACCTTTAGAAGAAATTCCCCCAAAAGGGTCGGATGAGGAGACGGAACAGAACCTGGTTTGGCTGGGGCTGGCGGGAATGCTGGATGCTCCCCGTCCTGAAGTACGAGATGCAGTGGCTCGCTGTCGCAGCGCAGGGATTCGCCCCATCATGATTACGGGTGACCACCAGTTGACGGCACAGGCAGTGGCAGAGGATTTGGGAATTGCGCTCCGGGGCGATCGCGTCCTCACCGGGCGCGATCTGGAAAAGATGGATCTGAAGCAATTAGAGCAGGAAGTGCAGCACGTCAACATTTATGCCCGCGTTGCGCCTGAACACAAGCTCCACATTGTGCAGGCCCTGCAACGCCGAAATCAGATTGTGGCAATGACAGGAGATGGTGTCAACGATGCCCCCGCTCTCAAGCAAGCCGATATTGGTGTTGCCATGGGCATCACGGGTACAGATGTCAGCAAAGACGCCAGCGACATGGTATTGCTGGATGATAATTTTGCCACCATCGTTGCGGCGGCTGAAGAGGGAAGGGTTGTCTACACCAACATCCGCCGCTTTATTAAATACATCCTGGGTAGCAATATTGGTGAACTACTAACCATTGGTGCGGCTCCGTTGATTGGGATGGGGGGGGTTCCCCTGACCCCCCTGCAAATTCTGTGGATGAACCTGGTCACCGATGGATTACCTGCCCTGGCACTGGCCGTGGAACCCGCTGAACCTAATGTCATGAAACGCCCACCCCATGACCCAAAGGAAAGTATTTTTGCCCGTGGTCTGGGCTCATACATGATCCGGATTGGTATTATCCTGTCAATCCTGGCAATTAGCTTAATGGTCTGGTCCTATGACTATGTGAAACACACTCCCGGTGACCCGGAACGATGGAAAACAATGGTGTTTACGACCCTATGTATTGCCCAGATGGGTCACGCCCTTGCCATTCGTTCCAACACCCAACTGACTATTGAAATGAACCCCTTCTCCGATCCCTACATTCTGGCTGCGGTTGGTTTAACGACACTTTTGCAGTTGATGCTGGTCTACGTTCCTTTCCTGCGTAGTTTCTTTGGCACCCATTACTTAAATCTAACTGAACTGGGTATTTGTCTGGGATTCAGTACGCTGATGTTTGTTTGGGTTGAGTTGGAGAAGCTGGTGTTGCGCTGGTACACAACCCGGAAGTGAAACGAGTTATAGGTTATGAGTTATGAATTAGGAGTTAGGAGTTAGGAGTTAGGAGTTGATTCTCTCTCTGACTCAAAACTCAGAACGGATCGCTTCCCCATGTATCTTCGTTCCCTCCACCTCCGCCAGTTCCGCAATTACCTGGATCAACGGGTGGAGTTTAATGCTCCTAAAACCATTCTGGTGGGCAATAACGCCCAGGGAAAATCGAATCTGCTGGAAGCGGTGGAGCTGCTTTCAACGCTGCGATCGCACCGCACTACTCGCGATCGCGATCTGATTTTGAATGGAGCTGCGATCGCCCAGATCACTGGGCAAGTGGAACGAACCATCGGTTCCATCGAACTGGCGATGACACTGCGGAACAGCAGCCGTCGTACTGTCGCCATTAATGGCGAAATCCTACGTCGCCAGCTAGATTTTTTGGGTCTTCTGAATGTCGTTGAGTTTTCTAGTCTGGATCTCGACCTGGTACGCGGAGGACCAGAACAGCGCCGCACCTGGCTGGATTCCCTCCTGATCCAGCTTGAGCCTGTCTATGCCTACATCTTGCAGCAATACAATCAGGTCTTGCGGCAGAGAAATGCCCTGCTAAAGCGAAGTCTGGCTGGGGAGGCCAGAAGCCAGGAGCCAACTGAAAACTCAGAACTCAAAACTCAAAACCCTGCCCCGCTTCTTCCTGAACTGGCGCTCTGGGATGCCCAACTTGCCGCTGCGGGAACTCGTTTAATTCGGCGACGAGCCAGGGTGGTGCAACGACTCGTCCCACTGGCAGCCAACTGGCACCGGGCAATCAGTGGCAGTACGGAAGAGTTGGAAGTTCGCTATGCCCCCAATGTGGCGACACAGGAGGACGATCCGGAGGTTGTGAGACAGGCGTTTCTGGAAAAGATTCAGGAGCGGGCGATCGCCGAAAAATACCAGGGCACGACGTTGGTGGGTCCGCACCGGGATGAGGTCGAATTTACAATTAACGGCGCTTTTGCTCGTCAGTACGGTTCTCAAGGACAACAGCGAACCCTTGTATTGGCCCTCAAACTGGCAGAACTTAAATTGATCGAAGACGTCATTGGCGACCCACCCCTGCTACTTCTAGATGACGTTCTGGCCGAACTGGACTTGAATCGTCAAAATCAATTACTGGAGGCCATTCAAGATCGCTACCAAACATTGATTACCACGACCCATCTGGGCGCATTTGATGCCCAGTGGCTCCATTCATCTCAAATTCTGACGGTCAAGGCAGGACAGGTGTTTGCAGGAAATGGAATTGAGGACAGAGTTTAGCGGCACCCCTCCGCTCTCCCACTCTCCAATATGGCATTGCTGAATCCAGGTATGAAATAAATGCAAGGTATGAAATAAATGCAGTATGAATCGAAACGGCTCTTCCGGCAAGCTGGGAGAACTATATTTGCTCAGTTGGAAATTGCGATAATGGGGCTAATCGTTGATGGTTTTTGCGAATGCCGGAATGCCCTCGTTGTCACCAGGCTGTTGATGTAAAGGCGATCGCCTGCCCCTATTGCCGTACTCCATTGAAGGCCTATGGCCATCCCGGTATGACGCTGTACCATGCAACAGGCGATGAACCGTTGTGTGTGGCCTGTACTTATGATGAAGACGATACCTGTACGTTGCCTAAACGCCCCCATGCCAGGGACTGCACGTTGTATCGCGATCGCAACCAACCTGCCGTACCCATGGTCACCCAGGGATACACACGTGACTTTCAAATCAGAACCTGGATTAAACGCAATTTGGTCTGGCTCCTGCTGCTGGGCCTGATTCTGTTCAGCCTGATTCTAACTTTACTGAGATAAGTAGGTAGACATCATTAATTAGAAGAAGGGGGAGTGGGGGCGTTGCCCCCAGGCAGGGGGTTTCACTCCCTCCACCCCAAAAACCATCTTTAATTTAATTGCACCCCGCTACTTATGAATGATTCCAAAGTCCTGATTCCTCCAATCAGGTGATTCAGGAGGATGAAGTTGATTTACAGGGGTTCATAGTATCTTTAGGAAGATTGCACTTTACCATTAGCAGGAGCTATAGCAATTTTCTCAATTTGACTGAGTTGAGCCCTCCTCTAGTCTGGATTTTGGGGAGTTAGCAGGTAGAAGTCCTTCTTCTGGCAAAACCAAGGGGCACTAAACAGATTTCTTTTACGTAAGTTTTGAGTCTTAACTGATTTTCTGATCACCAACAGATCATCATTGCAACTTCTAACGAGGGCTTGAATTTCACGGTTGAGGAGCTTCTGCTTGAGATGCTTTTAGACGATTTGTTTTTACCTTTTGCAACGTTTTAAGTCCCTGTGTAGAGAAAGCCTGAAACCCATGAGTGGCGAAAATATTGACCTAAATCCAACAATTCAAGCTGTTTCTGAAGAGGAGGAAGTTCATTCTCCTCAGAAGCCTCAAGGAACTCTAGAAAACCCTCCCACTCCTCGCTGGCGTCGTTTTTTGGTCCCTGGTGTTGTGGGGCTTTTGGTGCTGGGGGGCCTGGGCTGGATCGTGTTTAACCGGGTGGTGATTCCAATCCTGGCCTTTAGCCAGATGAAGTTTGAGCCGACTCCTGTGCCCCTTTCCAATCCCAAATCGGCAAAGGTTGAAGAAAGCTCTGACTATGCCGCTAGCCTGGATTCCCGAGAGTCGGTGATCTTACAACCACGAGTTTCCGGGCAAGTGACAGCTATTTACGTCAAGGCGGGCGATCGCGTCCAGGCAGGCGACCCCATGCTGCAAATTGATGCCAGGGAGCAGCAGGCCCAGGTTGCCAGCCGTCGGGCAGCAGTAGAAACGGCTGCTGCTAATGTGGATGCGGCCAGGGCAGCCGTTGCCAATGAGCAGGATACCTTAAGGGCAGAACAGGCCCGTCGCGCTGCCGCTGTATCCAATGTGAAACTGGCTGAGTGGGAATACGAGCGGTACCAGGAACTGGCCCGGCAGGGGGCGGAGAGCCGTCAATTAGCCGAGCAAAAACTGAACGCATTGCGAACTGCTCAGGCTACCTTGCGGCAGGTGGAAGCTGATATCCGGGCGCAGCAAGCAGCGGTCAATCAAGCCAGGGCAACGGTTAATAGCAATCAACGGGCTCTGGAGCAAGCACAGGCCAATCTTTCTGAAGGGACAGCTCTGCTCCAAAACTATACCATCAAGGCACCCTTTGCAGGCATTGTGGGTGATATTCCCGTTAAAGTGGGAGACTTTGTCGATTCTTCGACTCAGCTGCTGAATCTGACCCAGAACCGCCAACTGGAAGTGCGCATTCAGGTACCGCTAGAGCGGTCACCGGAACTGCGCGTTGGGCTACCCGTCAAGCTCCTGGATGACCAGAATAGGGTATTAAAAACCGGGCAAATTTCCTTCATTGCCCCCAATGTTGATGCTTCAACTCAGTCCGTAGAAGCGAGGGCGGTCTTTGCCAACGCTGTGGGACTCCGCACTTCTCAGTTTGTGCGTGCCAGGGTGGTGTGGGAGACACGATCAGGAGTGCTGGTGCCAACGAGTGCTATTTCTCGCCTGGGAGGTCGAGACTTTATTTTCGTTGCTGCTCCCCTCAAAGATTCGGGCTGTAAGGAACCCGCATCTTCAGGCTTTGGTCCGCCTCCGAAGCCCGATCCGGAGATGCTGGTGGCGGCTCAAAAGCCCATTAAACTCGGCAAAATTGTGGGGAACGACCAGGAGGTGCTGGAAGGCTTAACGGCGAGCGATCGCATCGTCACTTCCGGTATCCTGCAACTCCAAAATTGCCTGCCAATCGCAGAAGCTCCCCACTCCCCTCCGTCACCTTGAACTGGTATCACCCATCTACCCATCCACTCCCTCTTCCATCTCTGAACAGTTAACAACTCTTTCAACCCCTATCTTCGCCCACCCTCGTTCCCTGGCAGTGGATCATGATCATTCTGTCCATCTCCGACTTCTTCATTAAACGGCCCGTTTTTGCAACGGTTTGTTCTCTCGTTATCACCCTGCTGGGGATTGCCAGTATCCCAACCCTGCCGATTGCTCAGTATCCCGACATCGCCCCCCCCCAAGTGACCGTCACTTCTAACTATGTGGGAGCCAGTGCGGAAACCGTTGAGTCTACGGTAACCAACATTCTGGAGCGGGAGCTGAATGGCGTTAAGGGTTTGAGATACATCTCCTCAACCAGTGCGAATGATGGCACCAGCAACATCAACCTGACCTTTGATCTGGGAACGGATCAGGACATTGCGGCGGTGGATGTGCAAAATCGGGTGTCTACGGTGCAGTCTCGCTTACCAGGGCCGGTAACGCAAACAGGAGTTACGGTTTCCAAAGCCAATAACAACTTTCTATTGGCGATCGGACTATATTCAGACCGGGATGAGAAAACGGGAAATGATGTTTACGATGACATTTACCTGAGTAACTACGCCGACCTCTACCTGAGTGATGCGCTGAAGCGGATTAAGGGAGTTGGAGGTCTACAAATCTTTGGCGAACGGAAGTATGCCATGCGCCTCTGGCTTGACCCAGAGAGGCTTGCCAGTCGGGGATTGACACCTCAAGATGTGGTCGCCGCTTTACAACAGCAAAACCTCCAAGTGGGGGCGGGGCAAATTGGGCAACCGCCTACCACTGAGGGGCAGCAGTATCAGTACGCTGTCACCGCGCAGGGACGACTGAAGGATGCAGAAGAGTTCAGTAACCTGGTGGTGAAAACCACTGACACTGGCACCTTGGTGCGGCTGAGGGATGTAGGTCGGGCGGAACTGGGGGCCGAAAATTACAGTTCGGTACTGCGGTTTACGCCCAGCGATCGCGTTACCCATCGTGGGGTGGGGTTGGGGATTACTCAGCAGTTTGGTAGTAACGCGCTGGATGTTTCTAGAGCTGTTCGAGAAGAGATGAAGCGGCTTCAGGGGAACTTTCCACCCGGAATGCATTATGCTGTTGCGTTTGACTCCACGACCTTCATTGAAGCGGGGGCAAAAGAGGTTGTCTTTTCGCTGATACTGGCAATTATTCTGGTTGTTCTGGTCATTTTCCTGTTTTTACAGAACTGGCGTTCGGCCCTGATTGCATCAATCGCAATTCCAGTGGCCCTAATTGGTACCTTCGTCTTTGTCAAAGCGCTCAACTTTTCCATCAACACCCTCACTCTGTTTGGTTTGACCCTGGCAACGGGTCTGGTAGTCGATGACGCAATTGTGATTGTGGAAGATATCACCCGCCGTATTCAGGATGAGGGGATGAAGCCCGTCCAGGCGGCGATCGCATCCATGAATACTCTGTTTGGGGCGGTCATCGCCACCTCAATTGTGCTGATCACCGTGTTTGTACCCGTCGCCTTTTTCCCTGGTACCACCGGGCAACTTTATCGCCAGTTCGCGCTGACAATCGCCTTCTCCATCACCGTTTCTACCTTTAATGCCATTACCTTTACCCCGATGCTGTCTGCCCTGCTATTGCGCCGGGGGCAAACTCCCAATAACTGGTTTTTTAATGGCATTAACGGTTTCATCGACCGGACACGGGAAAGCTACAGCCGCAACGTCAGAGGCGTCATCAAACGTAAAAGTCTTGTGTTGGGAATATTTGGGTTAGCACTGGCATTGACCTACTGGGTCTACACCATTGTGCCAGGTGGCTTCCTGCCTGACGAAGACCAGGGCTATTTCATTACGATTGTGCAGGCACCAGAAGGGGTTTCGCTCAACTACACGGAAAAGGTGCTGCAAGAAGCGGAAGAAGTGATGAAGCAGGTGCCGGAGATTGAGAGCATCTTCGCGGTGGGTGGATTCAGCTTCAGTGGCGCAACCCCCAACAATGGCTTGATTTTTACGCTCCTGAAACCATGGGATCAGCGTCCAAAGGCTGAACAGTCTGTAAAAAGTATCATCGGTGGGTTTTTCCCGCAACCGTTTGGATTGTTTCCCAAGTTGGTGGGGGGCATTCAAGATGCGATTGTGGTTCCCATTCTTCCACCGGCAATTCAGGGTTTAGGTAACTTTGGTGGGTTTGATTTCAACTTGCAAGACCGGGTTGGATTGGGATTTGACACCATGGGCGAGGTGCTGGGCAAGTTTATGGCGCGGGCATCTACCTACCCCTCTGCCCAAAATCCCAAGTTAACGGGATTGCGACCTACCTTTAACGCGAATACCCCACAAATTACGGTGGAGGTCGATCGCGTCCGGGCCAACCAGCTTCAGGTTTCGGTTGAAGATGTCTTTGATACACTACAGGTATTGCTGGGTTCTACCTATGTCAATGACTTTAACCAGTTCAACCGGGCCTATCGGGTCTACGTCCAGGCAGATGGTCAGTTCCGGTCAAACCCAGATGACATTAAGCGGTTGTATGTGCGATCGCAAACTGGAAAGATGATTCCCCTGGCAAACCTGGTAAAGGTGACGCAAACCGTTGGTCCTTCCATCATCAGCCACTACAATCTCTTCCGTTCCATTAATATTACGGGCAGCGCTTCACCGGGTGTTAGCTCTGGGCAGGCAATTCAGGCAATGGAAGCCGTCGCCAAGGAAACACTACCCAGGGGGTTTGGGTTTGAGTGGTCGGGGTTGTCATTAGAGGAAGTTCAGGCGGGCGGTTCGGCACTGTTTATCTTTGCACTGGGAGTTGTGTTCGTATTCTTGACCCTGGCTGCCCAGTATGAGAGTTACCTGGACCCGCTAATCATTATGCTGACAGTACCGCTGGCAATTCTAGGGGCATTAATTGCCATACTGTTGCGAGGAACTGCGAATGATGTCTACACCCAGATTGGTTTCGTCATGCTAATTGGGATGGCAAGCAAAAACGGCATTTTGATTGTTGAATTTGCCAACGAACTGTATGACCAGGGCATGACGGTTACCAAATCAGCCATCGAAGCCTGCCGGGAGCGTCTACGCCCTATTTTGATGACCGCGATTTCAACCATCATCGGCGCGTTTCCGCTGTTTATTGCCACAGGTGCGGGTGCCGCTGCCCGGCAATCGCTAGGAACGGCCATTATCGGTGGGATGGCTGTGGCGACAGTGCTCAGCCTGTTTATCGTCCCTGTTCTGTATGTAGTCATCAAGTCGTTCGCAGCGCGTTTCCGTCACTCCCGTCGAAGATATGCCCTGGCAGAAGGACCTCTGGATGGCTCTAACGATGGCAACGGGGTTGGTTATCCTGGTCGCGAAACTGCTTCTAGCCATCATTCATCTGATAGTGATGGAGATTCTCCTGTTCATGAACCCGGTACCCGATAGGTTGTTAAACAGATATCTCAATCCGAAATTTACGGCTTCAGAAGCGGAGGTGGCTCTCCCGAAAGTTTGGTGATAAGTCTTGCTTATTACCAAAACAAAATCAATATTTCAGGGATTTTGTTTGAGATGAAAGAGTATAGCTATAGCCACCAGGCTTAAGACAGGGTGCAGGGGTTCCACCCCTGGCTGGGGGCGAAGCCCCCACCCCCCTTAAACCCAGTGTCCTAAGCAACCTGGTGACAGCTATATCAGGTATGCAACGGGTGCAGCAAGGAATGACACAGACAGAAGAAAGCTCCAAGCCATTTCCAGA
Organism: Leptolyngbyaceae cyanobacterium HOT.MB2.61; assembly: GCA_023511615.1. Classification (GTDB taxonomy): domain Bacteria; phylum Cyanobacteriota; class Cyanobacteriia; order Leptolyngbyales; family Leptolyngbyaceae; genus Leptothermofonsia. Next base: position 687 of record JAIMBL010000094.1, on the reverse strand, counting down.
CCTGGAGCCAACTATCACGCTTCTGATTTTCGTAACAAAGTTGATCGTTAAATCGCGCCTATGCCTCCGATACCTCTTCAGCACCTTCAGCCTTGCGCTTGCGCAACACTCCCAGACCCAATCCAATTAGCCCCGGTAGCAACGCAGGTGTAGGAATTGCCACAAGGTCAATACTGGATGAGTTGTTTGTTAGCGTAAATGACTGCAAAGCACCACCGCCAGGAAGCTGATTGGTTGACCTGAAACGGGTTTGGATAAGGTCTCCAAGGAATGAGAAATTTGTTGGGTTAGTAAATCTTCCGAAGAAAGTAGCGTTAATGATGTCAACAAAGACTTCATCTCCACCCAGAAAAAGATTAGAGATAAAGTTATTGATGGGTAATGGGGTGGTGTACAGGAAATTCCCACCACCTAGAGCTGCCCCTCGCGTTAGAGTTAGGGGAAGAACTGTAGGAGCTCCGCCCAAACCCACAAAACCGCCAGTTGTAAGAGCAATCCCAAAACCATTAAGGTTAAGGGTTACTGTAGCACCACTGTCTGGGGATGAAGCTGTAACAGCGTTGCTGTCAAGGTTGATGGTTCCCGGAGACAAAGTCGCCGCTTGAGCGGGTGACAAGCTCATTGCCGAACCGAGTTATTGTCAAATCTGGTGTATGAAGAAGAATTAAGCAGCGTCCTGGTGAGCAG
>JAIMBL010000093.1 GCA_023511615.1 Leptolyngbyaceae cyanobacterium HOT.MB2.61 | reverse complement strand
ATGTGTATAAGTGAAATGGTTTATGGTTGGTGTGGGGGCTTCGCCCCCAGCCAGGGGTTCCACCCCTGCACCCTGTCCTCAGCCTGATGGCTATGGCTATACTCTCTACCCTGACCATCCACTCTCCGGGGTACGCTAAAAGCTATTATTTTGATAGCCGATTTTGCAGACGAGTCGGAACCTATACGCACGTGTACTTAGAACAGATATTTAAGACCCCCAATCCCATTATTGGCGTTGTCCACCTGCTGCCCTTGCCAACCTCCCCACGTTGGGGGGGGAATTTGAAAGCAGTGATTGACCGCGCTGAACAGGAAGCCACGGCCCTTGCTTCCGGTGGAGTGGATGGGATCATTGTGGAAAACTTTTTTGATGCCCCTTTCACCAAAGATCAGGTTGACCCATCTGTGGTCAGCGCTATGACGCTGATTGTGAATCGGCTGATGAATATGGTGACGCTGCCGATTGGCATCAATGTGCTGCGGAATGACGCCCGGAGTGCCCTTGCGATCGCCACCTGCACACGGGCACATTTTATTCGCGTCAACGTCCTAACCGGGGTAATGGCCACCGATCAGGGACTGATTGAAGGGCAGGCCCATGAACTGCTGCGCTATCGTCGAGAACTGGGCAGTGATGTCAAGATTTTCGCCGATGTGCTGGTCAAACATGCCCGTCCTCTCAGTTCTCCCAATCTGACCATTGCCGTACAGGACACCATTGAACGTGGTCTGGCAGATGCCATCATTCTTTCTGGATGGGCAACGGGTAGCCCTCCCAGCCTGGAAGATTTAGAGCTTGCCAGTGCAGCGGCCGAGGATACTCCTGTCTTTATTGGCAGTGGAGCCAACTGGGAAAACATTCACACCCTGATGCGGGCCGCTGATGGGGTCATTGCCTCCAGTTCTCTCAAACGTCACGGTCGCCGTGACCAGCCCATCGATCCAATTCGCGTCAGCCGCTTTGTGGAAGCCACCCGCCGTAGCTGTGCCGCCAAGGCTGAACCCCAATCTGTTTCTTCCGTGTCGTTACATTCCTGAATCCACGATCTATGAATCACTGGCTTTCCCAGCTTTACCGCTCCTTCAGTGACAGCCGCTTCCTGTTGTTAGCTGTTTTTCTGGCGATCGCTCCCCTCGCAGCCCAGCCTGCCCAGCCTGCTCCAGCCTCAACTCCTGCCTCAAAAGCTCAGAGTAATCCCAGTGTTACCGCCTTGGCCAGACATTTGAAGGCGATTGGAGCCAAAATGTACGGAGCTTACTGGTGCCCCCACTGCCACCATCAAAAGGATATGTTTGGGGCTGTCTTCAATCTCTATATCAACTACATCGAATGTGACCCCAGAGGCTATAAAGCCCAGCCCGCTCTATGTAAAGCTGCAAGAATAGAAGCCTATCCCACCTGGGAAATCAAGGGCAAGCTATACCCCGGTGTGCAGTCTTTGGAAGAGCTGGCGACCCTATCTGGCTATCAAGGCATCAAAAACTTTTGACCCTTACCCGCCTCTCACCCTTCCCAATCTAAAATCTAAAATCCAAAATCCAAAATCTAAAATCTCCGGTTCAATGGGGCAGAATAGGAAACAGATTACTGCCAGTTTGAGGCGATTGGACTGTAATTTGAGGATGTTCCATGTCTAGTCTTGTCAACCGTCGCCGCTCAACTCCCTGGATTCACCGTTGGTCGCGTCATCTGATTGGGGCGATCGCCATTCTCGGTGCTATCAATACGGGGTATTTAACAATCTCTAAACTCACCAGTACCGAAACTGCCTGCCCAACTCAGGGGTGTGACCAGGTGCTTGCCAGCCCTTACGCCACAGTGTTTGGGCTACCCCTTGCTTTGTTCGGTCTACTGGCCTACGTCGCAATGGCAATTTTTGCATTGGCACCTTTAGCCATTGGTTCCGAGAAAGACAGACAACTTCGTTCCAGACTCGACAAATGGACCTGGTTGTTTCTGTTCATCGGGGCAACAGCTATGACAGTCTTTAGCGGATACCTGATGTACATCATGTTCTCCCAGTTCGTTTCCAGACTGGGTGCAGGTGGGATCTGCTATTTCTGCGTTATCTCTGCCATCTTTGCCCTCAGCTTGTTTGTACTCACCCTCATTGGGCATGACTGGGACGACGTCGGACAGTTGCTATTTATTGGGATCATTGTTGCAATGGTGACTCTGATTGGGACACTGGCAACTTACTCCGGCATTGGCTCATCCGGCAGCACTAATTCCAGCAGTACCAACTATTTAGACACTAAAGCTCCACCCCCCATTCAAACCACTTCGTCTCCAGCAGAAATTGGTCTGGCACGCCATCTAAAGCAAATCAACGCCAAGATGTACGGTGCCTACTGGTGTCCCCATTGCCATGAACAAGAGGCCGCCTTTGGTAAGGAGGCATTTGCCTTGATCAACTACGTAGAGTGCGCGGCTGATGGCAAAAACTCCCAGAACGCCCTCTGTCAAAAAATCCTACCCGAAGTTGAAAAACAGACTGGACAGCAATTTGGATTCCCAACCTGGGAAATTAAAGGCAAGTATTATCCTGGCGCCCAATCTCTGGAGAAACTCGCTGAGATTTCAGGCTATACAGGGCCGCGCAACTTTAAGAACTGATGCAACTTTGTATAGCGATCCTATCTGGATTGTGAAAAGGGATTCCATCAGAATCCCTTTTCACAAAGTCCTTTCCTTTCACAAATCATTTGGGACTGCTATAGATGTTTAGTTTGTAGCTGAAACCTGACAGGCAACGTATAATATTTTTCCGACTCAGGGGATAGGTTGCGGGAACGGCCAACAGGCGTTCTTTACATCTTGTTATCTATTACTCGCTTATCTATTACTCGCTACCGATCCCTCTTTTCACTCGTAGAGACATTTTATGGAACGTCTTTAGAGTATAGCTCTACACAAGCGCATTAGGACATTGGAACTAGAGAGGGAGTAGGGACTTCGTCCCCAGCCAGGAGTTCCACTCCTGCACCCCGTCCTAACCACCTAACCACAATGACTACCGCTATATAGGTCTACGCGGGTGCGTCAGGACGTTGGAATTAGAGAAAGAGTAGGGCACTTCGTCCCCAGCCAGAGGTTCCTCCCGCACCACGTCCTGAGGCTAATGGCTACGGCCAGCTCAACGAGTTCTGTAATAAAGATAGATAAGGCTAATTAGTGCCAAAGCGATGAAGATAATGGCGATAATCAGCAACCAGTACTGGAGTGTGTAGAGCTTTCGCAATTCTCCCAGTGCTCCCATTAAGTTCTCAACATCATTGCTCTGGGTGTCAACGATTAACTTGAAGGCATTTGCAGCATTCAATGTCCAGGTCCCAATCACGATCGCAATCACACCTTGAATTAGGCTACTCAATCCCCCTCTGGCAAAAGTAAACAAACCACCAACGATAGCCAGGATTCCAACCACAATGCTGAAATAGGCGACAAACCGCATTTTTTGTGACAGATCCTTAATCAATCCATTTTGCGAATCGTTAAATTCATAAGCATTCATTTTTTCATTCTCCTTATCTCATACCAATCTAAACGAAACTTGCGAAGGATAAAGGAGGTGTGGGGGCTGGACCCCCCATACGGAGGCACGCCCCCTGCATCCTGTCACCTTTGCTCTTTAAAATTCGGTATCAAAATTTGGTATCAGCTTTTTAATTAGTTTCCAACACTGGTCGCGGTTAGAACCTTTTCTAAAGCTTTTTTTCCATCCATATAGCCAGAAATCGAAAATCTCAGCATGAAATGCTTTGTAAGGGGGACCGATTAGTTAAGAGTGTTTTACAGAATGTTTTGATTGGTGAAACAGTATGACTAATAGAGGTTGTCAATTTTTTTGTAGTCCTGGAAAGGGGGGTGAGGGAATCAAAGTTTCAAGGAGTCTGAGTCTCGTCTTTAGAACACCCTTGACTAATCCATTAGTCGTTGTAACGAATGTTCAAACCGTCGTTACTTCCGCATAAGCTGTCGTTAGTAACGATAAAGCTATGGTAAAGAAAAAATTTGGTTAGAGGGTCACCGATTGACAGGGTTTTTCAGGTAAGTGAGCCATCCTCTTTAAGGAGCTATCCATTGTGCAAAAGTCGGTGAAACCCTTGCCGTGTCTGGCTTGCCCTCATCCCTCAGCCCCTTCTCAAAGCAGGGCACGCACGCCCACCTGTGCAAGGAGTAATCAATTAGACAGATTGCAATTGCAAATCTACCAGCAGATCTTACGAGCATGGAGGGATTCGAACCCCCGACCCTCAGAACCGGAATCTGATGCTCTATCCACTGAGCTACATGCCCCTGTACTTGTGAGAGTATAGCATGGGACAGGAGTGAAGGGATGGGTCATCCAAAGGAGTCAAGCCAGTAGGGGATTACAGGTACGCCAGCGGATCAACCGGTTCACCATTTTCGCGGATTTCAAAGTGCAGGTGAGGTCCAGTGGAAAGTCCGCTAGAACCGACTGCGGCGATCGCGGCCCCCCGTCGAACGGTCTGCCCTTCCGATACATACAGTTCGCTACTGTGGGCGTACAGACTGGTAATGCCACCTCCGTGGTCGATGATCACTGCATTACCGTAACCGCCATACCAGCCAGCGAAGATCACGGTACCACTATCGGCTGCATAAATGGTAGTGCCATAATCCGCGCCAATATCTAGCCCAGCATGGAACCGCTCGTACCCCAGAATGGGATGGGTGCGCCAGCCAAACCCACTAGTAATCTCACCCGCACAGGGCACAAGCATCTGCCCAGTTCCACGGTAGGCGATTCCACCCGGAATCCGCTGCCTGATCAACTGGCTGATATTTTGAGAGTCCCTGGCTAGCTGGGCTTCAGCCGCTTCCAGGGCTTTATGGTCAGTCTTTAGTCGCTCGATTAAGCCTTTTTGGAAGTCTGCCTGGGCTTCAAAGTCGGATTTTTGTGCCAGGAGTTGCTGGGTCAAAAGAGAGATTTCATTTTTCTTCTGCTCAACCTGGTTGCGCTGCTGCTCGATGCGTTCAGCTTCCTTCTTGAGCCCTTTCAGCATCTCCCGGTCCGTTTCGTAGACCAACTTTAGCTGGTGGCGACGGTCTAAAAATTCATTTAAGTTCTGGCTTTGCAGCAACACAGCCCAACCCCGCTCAATCTGCTGCCGTTGCAAAAAACGCAATCGAGCAACAGTTGCAAACTGCTTCTGCTGATAAGCTTGTTCGGCTTTAACCAGAGTGACTTCTAATTCCCGTAGCTGCTTCGTTGCCTTCTGAAGGCGATTCTCGCTCTGTTTGATCTGCTCGGCAGTTACTTTGATGTGCTTCTGTAGCCCTTTGAGGTCACCTTCAGCAGCTGTCTGCATATTTTTAAGGCGATCGCGCTCCTTCGAAACCTGCGATCGCTGCTGTTCAATTTTCTGCTGCTGCCTTCGAAGCTCATCAATCGATCCCGCCTGCGCAATCTGTACTGAGTTGGAAATCATCTCAGCATCAACCGAGTTGACAACCGGATGGGGCAGCGCCCATCCCCCTACAGCCCAAAACACCGTTCCCCAACAAAGAACTACCAGAACTGCCTTAAGGAACCAGTTCAGCTTCGTAGCGCGCCTCCGAATTCGATTTTGAATCCCGAAACCCATTCCCCACACCAGCTGTACGGTCAAACAAGACACTATTAGGCATTGCTGAAATAGGCATTGCTGAAAAGCAGGATGACTTGAAACGAAGTTTTAAGTATCCAGTACCTTTTTCATCCTCAGATTCAGCAACGCCCACTATTATGACCCTGGTTCAGATTTCGGCAAGGGGATGATAAAAAGTTTTGCAGGGTGGAGAAAGTGAGGACGTTTAGTGAAGTTGTTAGTTGGTGGTTGTTAGCGGCCAGAGAGGGATAAGGGGGTAAAAGGGTGGGTTCTTTCCTCTTTCTCTATCCCTTCTCCTTTACGCCTGACCAGGGGTAATTTCTCACCGTATCCCAGGCAATTTGCTGATAAATTTTTGCCTGTTCGGCAGTCAGTCCAGTTTTTTCGAAGGTAACTCCTACGGGGCTTTTCATGTAAATGCAGGAGTAAAAGATGAGTGCAACCATGTAACGGCCTTTTGAAGTCAGGTGAACCTCATCATCGAAATGTTCATTAAAAAAATCCCTGATGCCTGGAACTCGCCCCGTCTCAACTGCACGTTTCAAATTAACCAATCCTAGCCCACCGGGGACGATGAGAACGGAGTTGCCCTCATTCTGATCATCTAATCGCTGGCGCACGGCTTCGTGGTAGGCCAGGTGGTTCATCACAGCCTGTTCCCAGGTCTTCGCCGGGCTTAAACCCAGTCCTTCTACGCTTCCCTTCGCATGGGACCAGGGGTCATCCAGGTTTCTATCGGGCCACTGGGCATAGACCCAAAGCTGGACATTGGGGCTTTTCTGGCGGGCCAGGCGATAGAAGCGTCCGCTGTATTCCGCCTCGTTTTCAAGGGAGCGGTTGTGGCCTGCAAAAGGTTGGGTAGATAGGTGATCAATCGGAGCTTTTGTGTCAAAAACCACCCGGTAGTCTGCTTCGCCCAGGGCTTCACCGGGATGATTCCAGTTCCAGTCGGTTGGCGCACCGGGAATAGTAGAGCGGAGGAAGACGTGATCGTAGCCTGCGCTGCGGGCGATCGCTTCTAGCCAGCCATCAATGGAATCGGTGAGGCTGTTGCCGATGTGGTAAGTCCGCTGCCCGGTGGTGACAGGAGGACGCGCACTCAGGAGGGCTGCGTTTGCAGAATCGACCTTACCTTCAACGGGCGAAAGCACTGGAGAACTGGCAGATTGCCCATCGGAAGCCGTCATAGAGCAGTTTTGGAGGAAGGGTGCCACCATCGCAAACCCCATTGCCAGTACCATCACTTTTGCCAGCCGTCGATTGCCTGCCCATCGGTTCATAATCCCTCTCCCGAAATGAGTGAATTGATAGCACTCTCCGGCTATTTCTATGCGTTAGCGATCGCCATCATGTCACATCTTTCCTGAAAATCCGGCTGGGTTGCCAAACTTTCTTCACGACTTTGATACATCTTTATCAAGCCTTCGAGGTATATTGAAGGGCGTTGTGATGAAACGCTATGCAAATTAGACGTTACAAGATTAGTCTGTGGACCGCGCTTGCAGGGCTGGCGTTTCTGGTGGCTTGTTTGCTGGGTCCCATCAGTCTCCTGCTGGATGAGTCGTCACTGACCACTTACTTTAGAAATCTGGGCATGGTGGGTACCCCTCTGTTCATTCTGGTATTTGCTGCTGCTACCAGTCTGGGATTTCCTGGCAATGTTTTGTCTGTGGCAGCAGGCACTATTTTTGGGCTGGTTTGGGGCACCGTCTGGTCAGTAATTGGCTCAACTCTGGGAGCAACGGGAGCATTCTGGCTGGCACGTTACTCTCTTCACGATGCGTTTGAACGTCACCTTGGACATCATCCCCTGTTAAAGCGTCTGAACCGGGCGATTGATGACCATCCGCTGAACTTTGTAATGGCAGTCCGCTTCACACCTCTCTCCCCTTTCAGCCTCGTCAATTTTTTGTTCGGATTGACACCCGTTAACCCAAAAACTTACATACTGGGTACCTTCCTAGGCATCATCCCGCTTTCGCTGACCTATGCCTGGTTAGGTGTGGCTGGCAAGCAAGCCCTGAGTGGGGGCGATCGCCTGCCAGTCTTTTTGGCCCTTGGTTTACTCACGCTCCTCTCCCTTTTACCAATGCTCAGGAAAAGACAAAGCAGATGATTCGGACAGGAGTCAGAGGGAACTGGATCCAAAAGAGTTGTTGGTTGTTGGTTATGAGAGAGGGATGAGGAGTGAGACGACAGGCAACAGGGGAGAGGCAGAGTTAACTCAAAACTCAAAACTCATCCCCCCTTACTCCATCGCTCCATCCCCCATTCCTCCCTCACCCCTCACTCCTCACCCCTTTCTCATTAAAAACCCCCTGTTGCCAAGGGGTGGTTGAGTCTACGGTTAGGAGACTGAGCAAAGCAAAGGTTATATAGTTAGCGTCTATAGCTGATTCCGCGGTATTGCAGTGCAACGGTTGCCGCAGGTTGAGAGGGATGGAAACTCTTCAGCACATAGGGAGTGCCTCGATAGACTCCTTCCTGCCGAACTTCAACGCCTTCCATGAGAAACTCGTTCCGTTGATAGCGATTACCGCGGTAAATTAATTCCATGATTGCTACCTCTTAGTGGGGGCTTATAAGTTTTAGTATCAAGAATTTCCACCAGAGGTTGGGTGACAGGTATCCCCGGTACCCTGTGAGTTTTTAGGAGAAAACCAGTGACAGAAGGAAGCATCCCAGTGTGTGGGAAAACCGGATAGCGGGTGATAGAAGAGCCGATGAAGGGATGACGAAAATCACAGGCTCAGGTTTTGATTCTGTAGTGATTTCAGCATTGAAGTAGGATTTGTCAGTTTTTTGTGGCAATCCTGAAAAGGGAGTTGAGGGAATCGGCTTTCAGGCAGTCAGAGCGCTGTTTCTAGAACACTCTCTCGAAATACCTATTTCTGGCTTGTCTTAAACCGGGTCTGTAATTACGGGTTGAAATGCCTGCCTTTAGGCACTTCAGTCAGCATCATTTCAACTGTGATCTTGATCACTTGAATCAGGTAAGAGGATCACAAAACAACTGAGGCATGAATCACCAGAAAATCCTTTGAAACACGAGATATTACTGTCATCATCAGCCCCACCAGAAAAGCTTCTACCATGACTTTCCAAGCATTTCTTTCTGCCTCAGGTTTCCGTCACTTCGAAAAAGTTTTCACTGGAGTCACCCTTACGATCGCCCTGAATTTGGTAACGCCTGGAATGCTAGGGAACGTTGCTAACAGCGCTGAAGTTCCTGAAAATCCTGTCACGACGAATGCGATTTATCGTTCCAATCCCCCTTCTTCATCGCAACAAGCTCAATCATTAGCAAGCGGAACCTACCTCTATGGGCAGTCCTCCAGTCCAGAGCAGCTTGGTTCAACTTACCTGGTGTTTGAGGTGAAGGAGAATAAAGTGGTTGGTGCCTTTTATATGCCTCATTCTTCCTTTGATTGTTTTTATGGCACTCTCCGAGCAAATCAACTAGCACTCACGGTGGTGGATAGTTACGAAAAGGTGAGTTATCCCTATTCAGTTGCGCTTGGAAGGGAATCCGTTTCTGCATCTGCAGGAAAACCCGCCACTTCAGCGGTTGGACTATCTGGGTTTCGTCATATCAGGCGGTTAAGCTCTGGCGATCAAAAGATCCTCTCAACCTGCAAAGCAAATTATCGCCTGTAACCATCTTCCCATCCTCCTCTTCCCGCTCCCTCCCTCTCCTGCCTCTCCACTCTCCTGCCCTCCTGCTCCTCCGCGCCCTTAGCCCCCAACTCTCTTCAGGGACGGCAATGCCTACGAAAAGAGGTGTGAACACCGATCCTGCAGGTTGTTCTAACTTACGTACAATGGCAATAGCAGACTAGTGTACTGAGCCTCAGGCGATAGATGGTGGGCTGAGGAAAACTGTAACGCCATCAATCTGTCGCTTTAGATGTCATCGGGTTTATTGTCTGACTTCAGTAGGAGCGAGAGTGGGGGATTATGCAGCCAACCAATCCCAATCAATTTACCGAGAAAGCCTGGGAGGCGATCGTTCGCACTCCCGATATTGTTAAGCAAGCGCAACAGCAACAGATTGAATCCGAACACCTGATGAAGGCGTTGCTGGAGCAGGACGGTCTGGCAACGAGTGTGTTCAATAAGCTGGGTGTGAACGCGCAGCAATTGCGCGATCGCACTGAGGATTTTATCCGCAGGCAACCTAAAATAACGGGCAGTGGTGGCGGTAACGTCTACCTGGGACGCAGTCTGGATACTCTGCTAGACCGGGCCGAGAATTATCGGAAGCAGTATGAGGATGAGTTTATTTCGGTCGAACACATGCTACTGGGGTATGCCCAGGATGACCGCTTTGGTAAGGCTCTGCTGGCAGAATTTAAATTGGACGAGAACAAGCTTAAGAACGCAATTGACCAGATTCGAGGAAGCCAAAAGGTGACAGACCAAAACCCAGAAGGAAAGTATGAATCGCTGGAGAAATATGGGCGTGACCTGACTCAGTTTGCCCGCGAAGGCAAGCTCGACCCGGTAATTGGTCGGGATGAAGAAATTCGCCGCACGATTCAGATCCTGTCCCGCCGTACGAAGAACAACCCGGTGCTGATTGGTGAGCCAGGAGTGGGAAAGACGGCGATCGCCGAAGGACTGGCCCAGCGAATTGTCAGTGGAGATGTGCCCCAATCTCTGAAAGACCGTAAACTCATTGCCCTGGACATGGGTGCTTTGATTGCCGGAGCCAAGTACCGGGGTGAATTTGAGGAACGGCTGAAAGCGGTGCTGAAGGAAGTGACCGATTCCAGGGGCAACATCATCCTGTTTATTGATGAAATCCACACCGTCGTCGGAGCTGGCGCTACCCAGGGCGCAATGGATGCGGGCAACCTGCTCAAGCCTATGCTGGCACGAGGCGAGTTGCGCTGTATCGGTGCGACAACCCTGGATGAATACCGCAAGTACATTGAGAAGGACGCTGCGCTAGAACGCCGATTCCAGCAAGTCTATGTTGATCAACCCAGTGTGGAAGATACTATCTCCATCCTGCGGGGTCTGAAAGAACGGTATGAAGTTCACCATGGGGTGAAAATTTCAGACAGTGCCCTGGTGGCGGCAGCAACGTTATCAAACCGCTACATCTCAGATCGCTTCTTGCCGGATAAGGCGATCGACCTGGTGGATGAAGCGGCTGCCAAGCTGAAGATGGAAATCACCTCCAAACCAGAAGAACTGGATGAGGTAGACCGCAAGATTTTGCAGCTCGAGATGGAGAAGCTGTCGCTCCAGAAAGAGACGGATACGGCCTCGCGCGATCGCCTGGAGCGATTGGAAAAAGAACTGGCAGATCTAAAAGAAGAACAGTCCGCCCTTAATGCTCAATGGCAGGCAGAGAAGGACAGCATCGCCAAAATTCAGACCTTGAAGGAAGAAATTGATCGCGTCAACACCGAAATTCAACAGGCAGAACGCGACTACGACCTCAACCGGGCGGCTGAACTGAAATACGGCAAGCTAACCAACCTCAATCGCCAGTTAGAGCAGGCCGAAAAAGCCCTGTCCCAAACCCAGACCAGTGGTAAATCCATGTTACGGGAAGAAGTGACGGAGCAGGACATTGCTGAAATCATCTCCAAGTGGACAGGCATTCCCATCAGTAAGCTGGTCGAATCGGAGATGCAAAAGCTGTTGCATCTGGAAACAGAATTGCATAAGCGGGTGATTGGGCAGGATGAAGCCGTAACAGCCGTTGCTGATGCCATTCAGCGTTCCCGTGCTGGCCTGGCAGACCCCAACCGCCCAACTGCCAGCTTCATCTTCCTAGGCCCAACGGGGGTGGGTAAAACCGAACTGGCAAAAGCCCTGGCCGCTTACCTGTTTGATACGGAAGAGGCGATGGTGCGGATCGACATGTCGGAGTACATGGAGAAGCACGCCGTTTCTCGATTGATTGGTGCGCCTCCAGGCTATGTGGGCTATGACGAAGGCGGCCAACTCACGGAAGCGATTCGCCGCCGTCCCTATGCGGTTGTACTGTTCGATGAGATCGAAAAAGCCCATCCCGATGTCTTCAACATCATGCTGCAAATCCTGGATGATGGCCGGGTAACCGACTCTCAAGGTCATACAGTGGATTTTAAGAACACCATCATTATCATGACCAGCAACATCGGTTCCCAATACATCCTGGATGTGGCTGGGGATGATGCCCGGTACGACGAGATGCGGGCCCGTGTGATGGAAGCGATGCGGACCAGTTTCCGGCCAGAGTTCCTCAACCGGATTGATGAAATCATCATCTTCCACGGGCTACAGAAGAGCGAACTGCGGCAAATTGTCAAACTTCAGGTTCAGAGCCTCAGTCAGCGTCTGGCAGACCGCAAGATGTCGTTGAAGCTCTCGGATGCGGCGATCGACTTTTTAGCCGAGGTTGGCTACGATCCGGTCTATGGTGCCCGTCCGTTGAGGCGTGCCATCCAGCGCGAGTTGGAAACCCAAATTGCAAAGTCCATTCTGCGTGGCGAATTCACCGATGGCGACACCATTTTCGTCGATGTGGAAAACGAACGACTGGCGTTCAAGCGTTTGCCATCTGAACTGTTGACGATGCAATAGGTGGTGTTGCTGAATAGCAGGATGAATTGAAACTTCGTTCCAATTCATCCAACTCTAAATTCATCCCCGGAATCAGCAACGCTCAATAGGTTAAAGTTGGGGCAAGTTGGTTAACTTGCCCTAATTTTTTAACAGCTTCTTCGCCATGAACATCCTGACGTTAAACATGGATACGGTTCATCTGACGGATGAGCAGTTCTACCAGCTCTGTCTGCGGAATCAGGAGTTGAAATTTGAATTAACCGCAAATGGAGAGTTAATTGTAATGGCTCCAGTGGGAGGAGAGAGCAGCAATCAGGAAGCAGAGTTGAATGGTCATACCTGGTTATGGAACCGGGAGACAGGTCTCGGCTATGTCTTCAGTTCTTCAACTATCTTCAAACTTCCTAACGGAGCCAACCGATCGCCCGATGTGGCCTGGATTCAAAAAGAACGGTGGGAAGCTCTGACTCCGGAGCAGCGACGTAAGTTTCCACCCATTACCCCAGACTTTGTGATCGAACTTCGCTCTGCAACTGATGAACTGGAGACGTTGCAAGCCAAAATGCAAGAATATATAGAGAACGGCGTTCGTCTGGGTTGGTTAATCAATTACCAAGATGGACAGGTTGAAATTTATCGGGTCAATAATTCTGTTGAAATCAGAAATTTGCCTGCAAAATTATCTGGTGAAGATGTGCTTCCCGGATTTGTTCTCAGCCTATGACTGTGGTTATAGCCATTCCAAGACGAGTGAGAATAAACTGGCAAGAAGCCAGGAACCAGAAGCCAGGAGACTTCAATGAGCGACAAAATTCCTAATTCCCCCAAACCTCAAACTTCCATTTTCAGCCCGGTGGTGATGGCGATCGTGGCCGCTGCTGTTGTAATTGGAATTGCGTTGGGTATGGGGTTATCAACCTCCGTAACATCCAGTCCAGAGAACGTTGCCAGCAGACAATACATCGATGAAATGGCACCCAATTCTCAAATTTGTGTGCAATACGGAGCCAGTGCGGTAACGATGGATGCACGCTTTTTTGTCACGTTTAATCCCTTCAGTGTGTATGTTTCTCGTCCTAAAATGCAGCCTGGATGCGTGTTGCGAAGAACAGATTGGGCCATTTTAGACCAGAGAAATTTGCTCTCCCCTGAACAGGAACGGGAATGTAAGAACAGTATGAATACCTTTGCCTTTACGGGCGATCTGAGAGATTCTCCCAAAATTGATTGTGTTTACCGGAACGATGCGGCGGGGAATCTCTTCCTGACCCAGGCTGGAGCAACGTCACAATCTCAATAGAACGGCTTCTTACATTCATCACCAAAGGATTCAGGGTTGAGCCAGCTACCTGTTATTGGCATTACTACCTACAGCCGCAGTGAAGCGGGTGAATTCTACCTGCCAGGTGCATACGTTGATGCAGTTCAGCTTGCGGGGGGCGTTCCCGTCCTGCTACCACCGAACCAGCCTGCCCCCAAACGAATTTTAGATGTTGTAGACGGACTTATCTTCTCCGGTGGTGGAGACATTGATCCGGAGCTTTATGGTGGTGCCCATCACCCTACCATTTATCTGGTAGATGCAGAGCGCGATAGCTTTGAACGAGAACTGGCAGAACAAGCTTTGCTCAAGAGTGTTCCCACCCTGGGTATCTGTCGCGGAATGCAGATGTTAAGCGTCATCACAGGAGCTACCCTGGTTACCCATGTACCCGAAGTGTACGGTGAAACCGTCGCCCATCGCCTGGACCACCCCCGTCGTCCAATTTCCCACGATGTTCAGATCAAACCAGAAAGTCGTCTGGCTCAAATGCTTGGTGAAACTGACATCAGCGTGGTTTCCTGGCATCATCAAGCCGTCAAAGCTATACCTGATTGCTGGCAAATTGCGGCCTGTGCAGCAGATGGACTGGTGGAAGCGCTGGAGCATCGGCAGCATCCCTGGATGATTGCGGTTCAATGGCATCCTGAGCTTTCTCCAGAAGATCCTGTTCACCAGCGACTGTTTCAGGCATTGGTGAAAGCTGCCAGCACAGTTGCTAATGTGGTCTTGGCTCCTGGCTTCTGATTTCTACTCTGGTCAGCAAGTTGATAATTTTCACAGGACAAAGTACCTGCGTTTATCGAATAAGGTAGCTCTGATTACGGGAACTGGCAGCGAAATTGGGCGGGAATCAGCTTTATTATTTGCCAGGGAAAGTTCCCAGGTCGCCGTTTGTGACCTGAATGAAACGGCTGGTTATGAAACCGTTACCATGATTACCGCAGAAGGTGGTGAGGCAACTTTGATGGGTGCAGCCACTTCCCAGGTTGCTTACACTGCCAGCAAGGGTGGAGTTCTTTCCTTCACCCGTGAGATTTCTGTAGAGTTTGCCCGGCAAAATATTCGAGTCAATGCGCTTTGCCCTGGTCCAGTCGAGACATTGCTACTGGCAGAGTTAATGTCTGACCCTGCTCGTCGCCAACGCCGCCTGGTACACATTCCTTCTGGTCGGGTGGCCCAGGCGAAGGAGATTGCTCAGGGGCTCTTTTCCTGGCGAGTGACGAGTCCTCGTTTGTCAATGGTTCTACTTTCCTGATAGGGAGGATTACATCTGCCTATGTGACGTCGGAGTGAGAGTAGTTGTTAGTTGTTGGTTGTTAGTTGACCCCCTCCCACCCTTCTACTCCATCACACCTCCACCCTATATTCCCCGTGACTCCATAGCTCGGGCTAAATGGTTGAGGGCATCTGCGGTTTGCTGTTGTACTGCGACTGGGTCGGGGGAGGCGGCTTCTTCGGCGGCTGGCTGGCGATTCATTCTCCTCTTCATCTTTTCAAAGGCACGAATGACGACAAAGAGGGCGAGGGCAATAACTAGAAAGTTGATAATTGCAGCCAGGAAAGAACCGTACTTGATGGCGGTGCCGGGCACTGTAAGATCTTGTAAGTTCTCAACGTTCGCTGCTTTTAAGGCCGGGTTGAGAATGGCGGGAGTGATGATGTCTGCCACAAATGACTCAACAATCTTGCCGAATGCACCGCCGATGACCACTGCAACTGCCAGGTCTACGACGTTGCCCTGAGCGATAAATTTGCGAAAATCGGACCAAAAGTCTCCATTTTTACGTGCCATAGGTTGATTATCCGCTTTGTCCATGAAGTTATATTGCAATGCGGGAATTATACAGGGCACTGTTGGTCAATCGCTAAGGTTGGTAAGATAGAACTAATGCGGAATCATTCCGAGATCTGGCGCTGTATTCATTGATTTTTGCGGATGGTTTTTCTGCCAGGTGTTGGTTAGTAAACTTTGAAAGACGTCGGTACCCCTTTCTATTGCTGTGAGTGACAGATTCATGACTGCTGAGGTTTTGGTTGAGAAAAAGAAGTTAGCGAAACCGCCCCTGGAGATTTATCACCTGGGCGATCGCGTGTTGCGCCAATCTGCCAAACGGGTTGCCAGGGTAGATGGGGAGATTAAGCAACTCATTCGCGAGATGCTGCAAACTATGTACAGTTCTGATGGGATTGGTCTGGCGGCCCCTCAGGTTGCAGTTCAAAAACAGGTGATCGTGGTGGATGTTCAGCCAGATGAGGCGGCGGCTCCCCCTTTGATTCTGATTAATCCGGTAATTACGAGGGTGAGTTCAGATATTTCCGTGACGCAGGAAGGCTGTCTTAGCATTCCGAATGTCTATCTGGATGTCAAACGACCGGCGGCGATCGAGGTGTCCTATAAGGATGAAAACGGTCGTCCTCAGAAGCTTGCGGCAACGGGATTGCTTGCCTGCTGCATTCAGCATGAAGTTGACCACTTGAATGGTGTTTTGTTTGTGGATCGGGTGGAAAATCGACTGTTGCTGGATCAGGAACTGGTGAAGCATGGGTTTTCTACACGTGCTGTGCAGCCGGTAGCGTAGGGAAGAGTTTTGATTCAGGCGTTTTGAGTGGCGGGATAAACGCTGGTGTTCCTGACTCTCAAGTTTTATAGTTTTTGTGTGTTGTTCTGGGAAGAATCTGAGGTGACTCCAAAAAGCGGTGTGTTTCTAGCTGGTTCCTGCATTACGGCGATCGCGGCCGTTGGTTCTGTTTTTGAACTGTCCTCCGGTGAGCCAGAGTTGGGCCAATTAACTACAGGCATCATCCTGGCAGTCAGCATTCCACTGGTGGTGCTTTTCTTTTTAGCTGCGGTGAAAGATGCACGAGCCAATCAAAAGTAAAGGGTATAGATTGTAGATTGGTGAGCAGTCAGGATTCCCGCTCCTGCTTTTAGCGAATGACAGGAAAGGCTAACACAATCGCATTCCTTCGGCAGTTGTCCCAACCCAACTCACCGGAGCAAAGGCAACCCCGCTACCCGTTGTCAGTGACGGAGAGTATAGCTCTGGGGCGCGACCCCCGGTGCGAAATTGTACTGGATCCGTTGTTGTATCGCGCTGTTTCGCGGCGGCATGCTGAGGTAAGCCCGGTGCTGGGATTCAATGCCCCTGATGGTGGCCGATTCTGGCAGATTTGTGATCTGGGAAGTGCCAACGGTACCTACCTGAATGGGCAACGGGTGAAGGGATGCAAACTATTGCAGGCGGGCGATCGCATCATGCTGGGGCAGAATGGACCAGAGTTTGTGTTTGAATGCGAAATCAGTGCTGACCCCCTACCGGAACCTCCGATAGAAAAGGAAGCTAAACTCCCCGCCATCCCCCTTCGGAAACCACCTCTGCGCCCGACTGAACCGCCTCCGGCCAGGAAACCCCCTCCCCGTGAACACGAACACGTCAGCCTGACCCAGCTATTTCCAATTTTTTCAACGGGTCGGCATCTGACCACCAAGGCTTACTTACTGCCTGGCATCACCACGGTCGCCTTCGTGGTGTCTCTATTCCTTTCCGTGGGTACACCACAGCTATTCAATATGCTGCTGGCCAGTTACCTGGCAGGGGCGGCTTACTACTTCATCTACCAACTTTGTGGTAAACACAAACCCTGGTGGCTTCTGATGGCATCGGCGGTCACTACCATTCTGCTCTTAGTCAGCCCGGTTCTGTCCCTGTTCATCTATGTGTTCCGTGACCTTCTGCCGGGGAGTATCCCAAAGGATGATACTTCTGTCAGCTTTCCGCTGTTATTAGTCCAGATGTTTTTTGGGGCAGGGCTGATGGAAGAACTGCTGAAGGCGCTTCCGGTTTTGGGAGCCTGCCTGTTTGGTATGGGGCTGCGATCGCCCTGGCGAGAAAAGTATGGCGTTCGTGAACCCCTGGATGGCATTTTGCTGGGAAGTGCTTCCGCAGTTGGTTTTACCCTGGTGGAAACCCTGGGGCAGTACGTTCCTGATATTTACAAAGCTACGCTGACCGCTGGAGAAGGGGCAGCCCAACTTGCCAGTCTGCAACTGCTGATTCCCCGTGTTTTAGGGTCGGTTGCTGGACACATGGCCTACAGTGGCTATCTGGGGTATTTTATTGGACTTAGCGTGTTGCGCCCCCGTCGCCGCTGGCGCATTTTGCTGGTTGGCTATCTTACAGCGTCGCTACTTCACACCCTCTGGAATGTGACGGGTACAATCAGTCCAGTGCTTCTAGCGGTCGTGGGGGTTCTGTCCTATGCCTTTCTGGGAGCCGCTATCTTAAAAGCGCGGGAACTGTCGCCCACGCGATCGCAGAATTTCGCTACTCGGTTTTATCAATAGTTTTATCAATAGAATGTAGTACTCTGTCAAATCAAATTTGACGGGTAGCGAATGCCCAGGGAGTTGATGGAGGTTGAATTTTGAGGGTCTGCG
>JAIMBL010000092.1 GCA_023511615.1 Leptolyngbyaceae cyanobacterium HOT.MB2.61 | reverse complement strand
GGGTATGGGGCAGTGGGGCAAGATTCTTTCCTTTTTTTGATACCAAACTAAATTGCAAATCTGGCAGATCGATTAACGAAACCAGCAATTGCAACTGCTTCATAAGCCAAAATCTAAAATCCAAAATCTAAAATAATAAGACTTCCTTCTTTATCATGTCGCTGTGTGCAGTTCGTTGGCGATCGCTTGCATACTCAGTTCATTTGTACTATAACTGGATTAAACGATCGCTCTTTGGCTAATGGGGGCGATCGATTTTTTTGATCTTTTGGCCAGGAAGACCGGGCATACTGCGTTCAGGATCTTGTGCTGTACCGTCAATGAAGCCCTCTGAACTTGTAGATCTGGCAAAGCAAGGGGATGAACGGGCAATCGCGACTTTGTTGAGTCAGGCGGTGCGTGATCGGAATCTCACTGTCAAGGTACTTCTGCGCGACGATTGTCTGCATATTCTTCTAGAAGCGGAACTAGTGCCCGATCAGGTCATGGCTGTTCGCCGCGTCCGGCAGTGTCTGGTGGAACTGGAGTTTGCGATCGCGTCCGTGGTCAGACTCTATGGCCGACAGCACGGTGAAGCCAAACCTGCGTGGACGGTTTCATTTGAGCAGGTGAACCCTCCAACGGCTTCTCCAGAAGCAGAGAGGCGAACCCGTCAACAACTTGCGCCTGAGCAGTCCACAACTCCCCTGCAACAAATTACGCCTGGAGCAACCCCAGTTTTCAAAATTGGCTCATTTACTTACACCACCGATGATTTGCGAAACCTGGTACTCAAGCTGAATCCGCTGAAAGTCAGCTTTGTCATCATTCTGGCTCTATACGGTCTGTTTGGAGCGTCCAGCTACACGGTTGAGCGCTTCCTGGAAGGGAGCGACAGCATCATGATGTTTTTGCACGGAGTGAACCTCATTTTCCATGAAGCGGGACATGTGATCTTCTCGTTTTTTGGCAGATTTCTCCATATTTTGGGTGGCTCACTCATGCAGGTATTGGTTCCAGCAGGGATTGCGGGCTACTTCTTTTTTCATCGGCAGTTGTATGCGGGTGCCCTTACCCTTTGCTGGGTCGCTCAAAACCTATGGGATGTTTCCATCTACATCAAAGATGCTCAGGCACGAGTATTGCCGCTGTTGGGTGGAGAAGCGGTTTTACACGACTGGCATTTTCTGTTGCTGGATATGAACCTGTTGACGAAAGATCAACTGATTGGCAACCTGGTATTTTGGCTGGGGGTTCTGCTTTACGTGGCAGCCATTTTTGCAGGATTTTACTGCTCCCAAGTTGGAATAGCAGATGACAGTTTTTCAGAGTAGTGACTGGGAGAGTTGTTAGGGGTTGGATCAATTGGGTTTCACGACAAATTTCTTGCAAGCCTTTTAGAATAGAATTTATGGGCATCAGATTAAGATGCCTTTTATAGTTGAAAAAGTAAGTTGAAAAAGTAAGTTGCTCAGTTGCGATCGCCATCCAGGAGAAACCATGCTTGCAACCCCTCTCCTTCTTTCCAGAGAGCTCCCAAATCTTCAGTACACCTCCACTCCCAACCGCTTTGATGAAACCTGGGAGTCTCCCCTGTCTACTCTCCTTGGTTTAGGGCGCGCTGCGGGCGCAGATTTCGTTGAGTTTTTTCTAGAGCGGGTCAACTACATTAGCTGCCTGGCAGAGGATGACTCAATCACCAGTATTTCTCCGCGCCTATCCACCGGGGCAGGTGTGCGGGTGTTTCGGGGGCATGCCGACTGTTACGTCAGCACCAATGATTTGACCTTTTCTGGATTAAAGGCTGCTCTGGAGAAAGGGCTTTCCATTCTGGGGTTGCAGCTTCCAGCCCCTGGTGCCTTTGTTCCTGAAATCAACCTGGAACCTCTGCGTGACTATGCTGTGTTGCGGGGTAAAGAGTCCTGGCTGGCCCAATGCAGTTCCATGCATGAGATGGGCGAAATTCTGCTGGATGCCAACACCCGTCTGCAACAAAAAGCTACCCACGTGCAATCCCGTCGGGCTGTGTATTTCCGTGATTGGCAGGAAGTAATGGTTGCCTCCAGCGATGGCACCTTTGCCAGAGATATTCGCCTTACCCAGTCAGTTGGCTACAGCCTGTTATGTGCCGATGGTGCCCATCGCTCTTCCATCTCTGAACGGGCAGGTAACACTGGAGATCCCGACTTTTTGCGCGGTTGGGACTATGCCTCCACCGCCGAGAGTGTTGCCGAATCTGCGGGCAGAATGCTGTATGCCGACTACGTAGAATCCGGCAGTTATCCAATTGTGATGGCTAATAAATTTGGTGGTGTCATCTTCCACGAAGCCTGTGGGCATCTGCTGGAAACCACCCAGGTTGAAAAGCGCACCACCCCCTTTCTGGATCAGAAGGGTGAGAAGATTGCCCATGAAAACCTGACCGCCTGGGACGAAGGGTTGACCCCTGATGCCTTCGGCACCATCGATATGGATGATGAGGGAATGCCGGTTCAGCGCACCTTGCTGATTGAAAAGGGCATCCTGAAGAACTTCCTGGCCGATCGAGCTGGTTCCGTTCGCACCGGGCATCCCCGTACAGGTAGTGGCCGTCGTCAGAACTATACCTATGCCGCTGCTTCCCGGATGCGCAACACCTATATCGCTCCCGGTGAGTACTCGGTTGATGATTTGCTGGCCTCCATTGATAAGGGCATCTACTGCAAGAAGATGGGAGGCGGCAGTGTTGGCCCAACCGGACAGTTCAACTTTTCAGTGGATGAAGCCTATCTGATTGAGAACGGAAAGCTAACCAAACCGCTTAAAGGAGCCACCCTGATTGGTGAAGCCAAGGAAATTATGAACAAAATTTCCATGTGCTCTAATGACCTGGATCTGGCTGCGGGATTCTGTGGTTCCGTCAGCGGCAGTATTTACGTGACCGTTGGGCAGCCCCATATCAAGGTTGACTCTATTACGGTCGGCGGACGGTAGTGCAGGCTGACAGAAGTAGCTGCCCGGTTGGGATGGGTGGATGGGTTGAGGGGTGGATGGATGATGGGTACTCATCCATGCAGCCGGGGTAAAACCTCTGCCACGAAGCAGGAGAGGAACACTAGTTTTTGAAAAAGATTTGAGGGAATCGTTGTGCCAGGTATTCAAGAACTTGCTATCCAGACCAGGGAAATTGCAGACCGTCTGAGTATTCAGAAATACGACATCTTTGGTTCGGCAGTGGATGAAACCAGTGTCAAGGTTGATCAGGGTAAGCCGGATCAGGTGAAGGCTTCTCAACGCTCCAGTGTAACTGTGCGGGTATGGAATGAGGAGAACACGGTGGGAGTCACTTCTACAACGGATGTTGACCCCAATGGGCTGGGACTGGCTTTGAAGACAGCTTACGAAGCCAGCTTCTTTGGAGTGAAAGAAAATATTCCCGATTTTAGCCCCGAAGCAATGGCTCCCCTGGCTCAGCAAATCAATGATAAAACTGCTCAGGTGCCCGTTGCAGATCTACTGGATAAGTTGATTCTGGTTGAAAAGGAAGTCATAGAGGCGCATCCGGCGATCGCCAGCGTCCCTTACAACAGCCTGGCCCAGCGCGATATCGATCATTTCTACCTGAACAGTGATGGTGCCATGCGTACTGAAGCCTATTCTATGGCTTCTATCTACCTCTACAGCAAAACAGAGGAAGAAGGGAAAAAACCTCGCAGTGCCGGAGCCTTCCGTATGAGTCGGGGCCTGGAAAAGCTGGACATTGAGGGCTGTCTGAAGGAAACCATTGACAAAACCATCAGCCACCTGAACTACGAAAAGATTCCAACGGGCAAATATCAGGTTGTCTTTTCACCCGACGCATTTTTGAGTCTGCTAGGAGCCTTTTCAAACCTGTTCAATGCCCAGAGCATTCTAGACAAACAAAGCCTTTCAACCCCAGAATCTCTGGGAACTCAGATTGCCTCCCCTCTGCTGTCGCTTTGTGATGATGCACTCCACCCCGACAATGTGGCAATTACAACCTTTGATGGGGAAGGGACTCCCACCCGGCGGGTGACTTTAATTGAGAATGGAGTGCTGACAAGTTTTCTGCACAGTGCTGGAACGGCTAAACGATTCAATACCCAACCTACCGGACACGCCAACATTGGAGCCAAAGTCAGCGTCAGCCCTCATTTTTATCACGTCTTTCCGGGTAAACCTGCCGAGCAGCGGTACAGCCTGGACACTGCAGAAAATGTAGTGCTGATTGATGATTTGCAGGCGCTTCATGCAGGGGTCAAGGCGCTTCAAGGTTCCTTCTCCCTACCCTTTGATGGTTGGCTGATTCACCAGGGCAAACGCATCAGTATTGAGTCAGCAACGGTTGCTGGGGATTTTCTGGAATTGCTGAAGTCAATTATTTATGTTGAGGAAGAAGCCCATTTGACTCCCAGTGGAGTATGTCCCTATGTTTGGGTGGAAGCGTTGTCGATTACTGGAGAGTAAGGTGAAGGGTCTTCCTACCTTACTTCTTCTGACTTCTGCTCCTGGCTTCTTACTCTTCCTGCCTATCACCTACCCTAACCTTGGAGGCGGCCTTACGCTGGCATTGGGGGCAGTAATGGGCCGATCGCCCCGCCATTCTCAACCGCTGAATCACAGATCCACAGCTACGGCAGGGTTCCCCGTCACGAGCGTAAACCCAGGCTACCCCGCCATAGTTCCCATTTACCCCTTCCACACTGCGAAAGGTGCTAAACGTTGTGCCTTTCGCTTCAATGCTGGCTTGCAGCACTTGTAGAATGTTAGTTCTCAAACCCTCAATTTTTCTTCGGTTCAGGTCAATGCAAAGGGTTTCGGGATGGATACCAGTCAGGAAGAGGGCTTCATCGGCATAAATGTTGCCAATCCCAGCCACGATCGCCTGATCGAGCAGGGCATTTTTAACAGGGCGGCGGCGGTGCTTCAGTTGCCTGACCAGGTAGGAAAGGGAAAAATCCTCCGAAAACGGTTCCGGGCCGAGAGCCTGCAATCCACTGATAATGCGCTCAGGGGCTTCACCTGGCGGCACCCACCACATTTGCCCGAAGGTTCGCTGATCCACAAAACGGAGTTCCTGATGCCCTGCAAAAAACAGCCGCACTCTGGCATGCTTTTGCACCGGTTCAGAGGCATCCAGCCAGAGCAGTTGCCCGGTCATGCGGAGGTGAACCCCCAGATAGCCGGAGGACGTTAACTCGGCCAGCAGATATTTGCCCCGTCGATGCCACTGAGCGATCGCTGTCCCCTGTAACCCTTCCAAAAATGCCAAAGCCGATGCAGGGTAGGCAATGGTGCGATCGAGCAGCACTTCTCCCCCCTGAATAGGTTGATGCAGAGTAACTTGATTCAGCCCCCTTCGGACTGTTTCAACTTCAGGCAATTCGGGCATGAGTATCAGAGCCAGGTAATAGATGGTAAGGAGTAGAGGAGGATGGATAGTTTGATGGGTGAATGAGTTCAGGTGAGGCACTAGGCTACACATCGCCTGTCACCCGTTGCCTGACCCATTAAAATTGGGTGAAAACAGGCAATTAATTACCCATTCTCACCCTTTTTCTTAAGGCTCTTCTGAGAATTTGGTGATAAGCGTCGCTTATCATCAAACAAAATCAATATTCCAGAGATTCTGTTTTAGATAAAAGAGTAGCGCAAGCTACTTTTTCACCGGCAAGCCGGAAGAGCCTTTCTTAAGATTTAGATTAACTGGCAGAAGTCATCACCCAGAGAGTGGCAATTAACCTTCGCCAGAAGACTCAGATGCAGCGGCAGCCGTTTTTTTCGGCTTAGCTGGCGGCTCAACTTCAACCAATTCACTTTCTGCAAAGTTGTTGGTGTTTACACCCGATGCATTACCGCTGTAACCCGTATAGTTAACCCGGTCAAATCGAACTATCACAGGATACTTAATGCCACTTTGGTCGATGGAGGCAACGGTGCCCACATCTCCATACCAGTAAGACTCTTTACGAGTAACTCGTACTTTAGAACCACGCTGGATTGCCATGTGTTTTCCTTCTGTTCTTAAGCTTCAAGTATTACAGCTTTGATGTTCTTCACTTTACTACGGACGGGAGAGCCTTTTACTACGCAGAAAGCGAGTCGAAACAATCTGAAACAAATTCGGAGGGGATGGGTGGAGGGGAAAGGGGAGGGTCAGGAGTTTGAAGTTCTGAGGTTTGAGTTGTAAGCGACCCCTTCGCTCCCTGCTCCTCTCAATCTCTCCGGGCTCAGGTATAGGTCGATCTATATATTTAGTTTATTCAGTAAATATTGAACTAAGATATGTTAAGCTAAGGACATGGGAACATTGACAAAAGCGAGTACTAATGCATCCAAAACTGAGCAGGCGCTCAAGCAAATGCACTTTGTTGAAGATGTAGGGCTTTCGTTTGAGATGGTAGGTCTGCCGCGCATGGCCGGGCGCATCTTTGGTTGGTTACTGCTTTCTGACCCACCGCACCAGTCGCCTGGAGAATTAGCAGATGTGCTTCAGGCTAGTAAGGGCTCAATTAGCACAATGACACGTCTGCTGGTTCAGATTGGTTTGATTGAGCGCATCAGTCTGCCTGGTCAGCGGAGGGATTACTTTCGCATCAAGCCCCACGCCTGGACTGAGTTAACTAAACAGCGGATGGCTCAAATCACAGCCTTTCGTCAACTGGCTGAGCGGGGGCTGGAGTTGCTGGAGGGGGAAAATCCTCAGCTTCGCGATCGCCTCATAGAAATGCGCGATATGCATGCCTTTCTTGAGCAGGAACTGCCAGCCCTGATTCAACGTTGGGAAGATCGGTGATTTGCCTATTTGGAGGAACGCATCCAACAAAACGTTTGTCAATCTAAGAGTATCAATCCGAGAGTGTCAATCTAAGAGTAAAGATTCGTTCGACTTGAGTGATCAACTGCCCCTGTTTCTTGTCTGCAACCCTTCTATCGTTTGACTTCCATGCAAATTCCCTTAATGAAAACCGTAACCAAGAAGACCACGCCCTGGATGCTTGGGCTGGCGGTGGCTGGGTTGGTCGGCGTTTCGGCTACAACGTTTGCGCTTGTTCGCAATTCGCCCAAACAAGACATCAGTCGCTTTACCGAACCGGCAGCGATGAAGAATGTGACGATGCGGATCACGGCCAGTGGAGATGTGGTGCCTGTGAAGCGGCTAAACCTGAATCCTAAGGCGGCTGGTCGGCTTGAGGCGCTTTATGTGGAGCAGGGCGATCGCGTCAAGCAGGGGCAAATTATTGCCCGCATGGATAGCAGCGAACTAGTCGCTCAACGGGACCAGGCCCAGGCTGAGCTGGCGCGGGCAGAGGCCAATCTGGCTATGCTTCGATCAGGAAGTCGCCCCGAAGCGATTGGGCAGGCACGGGCCTCGGTTGAGCAGGCTCAGGCAGAGGTGAAAGCGGCACAAACCCGGCTGGATTTGGCCAGTCAACGGGTTCGCAGGAATCAAATGTTGTCATCTGAAGGAGCCATTTCCCGCGATCGCCTAGATGAGGTCATCAATGAGGAACGTAGCGCCCGGGCCAATCTGGAACAGGCCCAGGCTCGCCTCAACAATGCCCGGCAGCAATTGAATCAGCAGCAAAATGGGTACCGGGTCGAGGAGATTGATCAAGCCGCAGCCCAGGTGCAATCTGCCAGAGCCCGCTTGAAAGAAATCGCTACCAAACTGGAGGACACGATTATTCGGGCTCCATTTGATGGGATCATTACCCAAAAGAATGCAACTGAAGGGGACTTTGTCACCCCTACCAGCTTTGCTTCCACCACTTCCTCTGCCACCTCGATTGTGACATTGGCAAACGATTTAGAAATTCTGGCTAAAGTCCCTGAAGTTGACATTGGGCAGATTAGGCCAGGACAACCCGTAGAAATTCGAGCCGATGCCTATCCAAAACAAACTTTTAAAGGTGTAGTTCGACTGGTTTCGCCCGAAGCCAAGGAAGACCCAACCCAGAAAGGGGTAATTACCTTTGAAGTTCGGGTCAGCATTACAACCGGCAAAAATGAACTCCGTTCCGGCATGACCACCGACCTGGCATTCCTGGGCGAGCAGTTGA
This sequence comes from Leptolyngbyaceae cyanobacterium HOT.MB2.61, assembly GCA_023511615.1. Classification (GTDB taxonomy): domain Bacteria; phylum Cyanobacteriota; class Cyanobacteriia; order Leptolyngbyales; family Leptolyngbyaceae; genus Leptothermofonsia. Next base: position 9,906 of record JAIMBL010000092.1, on the reverse strand, counting down.
ACGAAGCACTGATGGTACCCAGCGTGGCGATCGTCACAAATAAAGGAGAAACGGGCGTTCTCATTCCTGATCGCAACAACAAACCCAAATTTCAACCCGTCACCATTGGCCCCACTATTGGCAACCAGACCCAGATTCTAGAAGGCATTCAGCCCGGTGCCCCGGTATTTGTTGAGCTCCCCGAAGGACAAAAGCTGGAAGACATTATGAAAGGGGTTGGTAAGGAAAGTCGGTAATAGGGGAGAGAAGTGATGGATATTCTCGATAGTGCAAAAATGGCGGTCAAAACATTGACTGCAAATAAGCTACGGAGTGCCTTGACGATGCTTGGCATCATCATTGGCAATGCTTCAGTGATTGCGATGGTGGGTGTTGGGCAGGGGGCGCAACGTCTCGCCTCGGAGCAGTTTGAGTCGCTAGGCCCCAATGTGCTGTTTGTGACACCGGGAGCACGGGAGGCGCGGAATCGTACCTTTGATTTACCTCGAACGCTGGTGCTGGAAGATGCAAAGGCGATCGCCACCCAGGTGCCTTCCGTCAAAGAAGTGGCTGCCCAACGTCAGAGCCAGCTTTCAGTAGTTTACCGGAACCTGAACACCAGTTCCCTAGTTGTTGGCACTACGCCCGAATTCCTTTCCGTGCGTACCTTTGATATGGCAAAGGGGCGATTTATTAACGATCAAGATGTGGACAAAAATGCTCAGGTAGTCGCTCTGGGAGCTGATCTGGCAACCCGTTTCTTCGGTAATCGGGATCCGATTGGAGAACAGATTCGGATTAAGGGCATTCCGTTTCAGGTGATTGGAGTGTTGCAGGCAAAGGGAGCCTTTTTAGGAAATAACCAGGATGATGCAGCCTACATTCCTATCACCACCCATGCCAATCGCCTGACTGGACGCACTTCTCCCTACGGATTGGATCTAACCTTCATTTCCATTTCTGCTAAAGACGCGGAAAGCATCCGGGCGGCTGAGTTTCAGGTCACAAACCTGTTACGTCTGCGGCACAAAATTACTGACGAAGATGACTTTACGGTGCAGACTCAGAAGGACATTTTGAATATTGTGGGCACCATTACCGGGGGATTGACTGCCATGCTGGCGGCGATTGCAGGCATCTCCCTTCTAGTAGGCGGCATTGGCATCATGAACATCATGCTCGTTTCCGTCACAGAGCGCACGGAAGAAATTGGCCTGCGGAAGGCAATAGGCGCTTCCCAGCAAGACATTCTGGTGCAGTTTATGATCGAGGCGGTGATTCTCTCAGCAGTAGGCGGCTTACTGGGTACCGCGATCGGAATTGGAGGCATCGCCGCTGTTGGGGCTCTGACACCGTTAAAAGCTGGAATTTCACCCGCCGCGATCGCCCTTGCAGTCGGTGTCTCCGGCGGCATTGGTTTATTCTTTGGCGTCTTCCCCGCTCGCCAGGCCGCCAAACTAGACCCCATCGTAGCCCTCAGAAGCGCGTAAAACCTATCCACCCATTCACTTCTTTCCCCCTTGAACGCAAAACTCAAAACTCCTCCCCCCTCTCTTCACTAACAACTAACAACTAACTCCACCATGCCCAATTCCGTTATCGTTCGGCTTGAAGACGTCTACAAAATCTACGGTGCCGGAGAAACCGAAGTAAAAGCCCTCTCAGGTGTCAATTTGACCATTGAGCGGGGTGAATTTTGCGCCATTATGGGGGCCTCCGGTTCCGGTAAGTCCACTATGATGAACGTGATTGGTTGCCTGGACCGTCCCACCTCCGGGGGCTACTACCTGGATGGGGTGGAGGTGGCGGCACTGGGTGATGCAGACCTGGCGTTGATCCGTAACCGCAAAATTGGATTTGTGTTTCAACAATTTCACCTGTTGCCTCAACTCAATGCCCTGGAAAATGTCATGCTGCCAATGGTTTATGCCAATGTTCCAGCGGCAGAGCGGCGAGAACGGGCAGCGGAAGCACTGAACCGGGTTGGACTGGGCAACCGGATGAATAACCGCCCCAATCAAATGTCGGGGGGACAACAGCAACGGGTGGCAATTGCGCGGGCGATCGTCAATCGCCCTGTCTTGCTTCTGGCCGATGAACCAACTGGAGCGCTGGATTCCCGCACCACTGAAGAGGTTTTGAATATCTTTTCAGAACTGAATGACAGCGGTATCACCGTCGTCATGGTGACCCACGAACCGGATGTTGCCCGCCGCACTCGTCGCATCATCTGGTTTAAGGATGGAACGGTGGTGCATCCCTATCTGGCACCAGATGATCTGGCTCATATGATGGCAACAGCTTGATGACATCTCAATATGACTCTGACTGAGCAAATTCTTTCCCAAATACCAGGCAATCCGCTGGAGGGGTTACGGCGGGCAGATAAACTCTGGCAATCCCTACGGCAAGGAACTCTGCCAGTGCCCAATGTTGTGCAGGCGAGCAACCAGCCGATTCAAGTGGACTGGGATGTGGTAGTTTGCGGCGGCACGCTGGGGGTGCTGATTGGGGCGGGGCTGGTAGAGCGGGGCTGGCGGGTCGCATTGATTGAGCGTGGTACTCTGCGTGGACGGGAGCAGGAGTGGAATATCTCTCGTAAAGAGCTTCAGTCCTTTATCCGTTTAGGGTTGCTGACGGAGGAGGAATTGGAGCGGGCGATCGCCACGGAATACAATCCCGCCCGTGTCAGCTTTTTAGATGGCCCTGCAATTTGGGTAAGGGACATTCTCAATGTGGGTGTCGATCCCCTGTACTTGCTGGAAACACTGAAGCAGCGCTTCTTGTCCAGGGGCGGCCACCTGTTTGAGCAGACCCCCTTTGAAGGGGCCGTGGTTCATTCCAATGGGGTTGTTGTCAAAGCGGGTGAGCAGGAATTCAAAACTCGCCTGGTACTGGATGCGATGGGTCACTTTTCGGCGATCGTGCAACAGGCGCGGCAGGGTAAAAAGCCGGATGCGGTTTGTCTGGTGGTGGGCAGTTGCGCGACGGGCTTTCCTGAAAACGAAACTGGTGATTTGATTGTCTCCTTCACCCCATTGCAAAACCATTGTCAGTATTTCTGGGAAGCCTTTCCGGCTAGGGATGGCAGAACAACCTATCTGTTTACCTACCTGGATGCCCATCCTGATCGCCCCAGCCTGGAAAACCTGTTTGAAGATTACCTTCGCCTGTTGCCCGATTATCAAATCGTTTCCCTGGAGCAGCTTCAATTTAAGCGAGTCTTGTTTGGCTTCTTTCCCTGCTACCGACAAAGCCCTCTGAAGCCTCGATGGAACCGAATTTTACCGATTGGAGACAGTAGCAGTAGCCAGTCTCCCCTCAGCTTTGGCGGGTTTGGTGCAATGGTACGCCACCTGGAACGGTTAACCGAAGGCATTCACGAAGCATTGCAGAGCGATGTTTTGAACCGCAACGCCCTGGCACTGTTACAGCCCTATCAGCCCAATCTGGCAGTTACCTGGTTATTCCAGCGGGCCATGAGCGTTCGAGTGGACCAGAAAATTGCTCCCAACCAGATCAATCAATTGCTTTCCAGCGTCTTTGAGCAGATGGAGCAGTTGGGTGACCCGGTATTGAGACCATTTCTGCAAGATGTGGTGCAATTTCCAGCCCTGTTTCAAACCCTGGTCAAAACTTCCCTCGTTCAACCAGGAATGGTGTTCAAAATTATTCCCCAGGTGGGGCTGTCAACTTTACTGGAATGGGTGATGCACTATGGCAATCTGGCCGTCTATACTGGACTTTCTCCCCTCGGGCAGGCGCTAAAGTCCTGGAGCGATCGCCTCCCTCCAGTTCAGAAATATTACATTCATCGCTGGGCGGACGCCTGGAAGTACGGAGCCGGAAACGATTACCTAGAATAGGATCAGTTGACAAGCTTTTTTGTGCTCTCGCAGGGGATCAGGCAACAGGAAACGGGTGACAGGCGATAGGCTTTGTTGCCTGTTGTCCATCTCCTTTACAGTTAATCTTCCAGATTTAGCAATTCTCAGTGGAAAAAGATTGAAGCATCCATCCTTGAATGAAAGAAGGAAAATATGAAAAGAGCTTTGTACTTCTTAGCCGAACTCAGCGATCGCGACTTTGATTGGCTAATTAGAACAGGCAAGCGGAAGGAAATTCCAGCCGGAACCCTTGTAATTCAGGAGGGGGAACCGATCGATGCCCTCTATATTGTGCTGGAAGGGAAACTGTCAGTTTCAGCAGAAGCAGTCGAGGGAGAGGAAATTGCAGTCCTTTCCAGTGGGGAAATTGTGGGAGAAATGTCGTTTGTAGATGCTCGCCCACCGTCAGCTACGGTTAAAGCTATAGAGCCGACGGTACTCTGGGCAATTCCGCGCAATCAACTGCGAGCCAAGTTGCTGCAAGACAATGCCTTTGCAGCCCATTTTTATCAGGCGATCGCAGCTTTTCTGTCTGATCGTTTGCGAGGAACGGTTAGCCGACTTGGTTATAGCCGCTATCGCCAGCTAAATGAAGATGTGACCTCCGAGTTCAACTTGAATCCTGGGATTTCTGCAAGTTTAGAAGTTGCCAAACTGCGGCTCGATTGGCTACTGCAACGGTTGAAAAATCTGGTTGTTAACCAGTGGATTTTGATACCGTTGGTTTCAGCAACCCTTAGAACCATAAGGGTATTGTTTTGCTGTGCTCTACCCACCCAATGCGTTAATCTGCAAGCATTTATAACGCCATGGAATTTTCAATTGCACGCTAGTACGCTGTCAAATTGAATTTGACGGTTAGTGAATACCCAGGAAGTTGATGGGGGTTAAATTTTGAGGATCTGCGACCCGTCAAAATTTTCCTGGCGAAACACTAGTTTTTCTATACAGCTAAACCTCAGACCGCATGATTTCCGGTCTTATTGAATCCTCGATCCTTAGGCTGGCGGCTATGGCGATAGTATTCAAACCGCGATCGCAGTTCGTCGGTCGTGAGTGACTGAGTCAGGTATTCGGTAACGGCATGACCAAAGGCCCAGGCATTCCGATCCGTAGGGGAATCGTTCTCCAGCAGCAGGGGCCAGAGGGAGAGGAGGTCAAAATTGCGGGCATTGAGATCGCCTTCATTCAACAGGGAAAACAGGTCGTAGGCCATCTGAAGTTTGCCAATTACAATTGGCAGTTGCTCAACAGGAATCTTTTCGCTTAGAAGATAGGCCAGGGTAGGCGATCCGGTTGCCAGAGTGGAAAGGAAGGAGAGAACAGGACTCTTCAGCAAGTTGGTCAGCCCTTGAGTGGTTGTCATCTGGAAGGTGTAGTGGTCGATGATTTTGGCGGCACCAAGGGTGCGGGCTTCCAGGTTACGCAGGAAACGGGCAAATCGCAGTTGTTTGGCCGGGGCAATCGCCTGCAATAGAGCAACGGATAGGTCATCGTCTCCCCAGGCTTCTCGACCGCTGGTTTTATCTCCAGTGACGAGGGGTAAAACCAGGTTGCAGAAGTCGCCCAGCAGTTTAGCCCGGTATTCAGTGGCTTCCCGGATGGCGATTTCTTTGGGGCGATCGCCCCATTTCCAATCGTAGGGAGGGGCCCATTCGCGGATAGGGCGCAGCCGATCTACCTGAGTCACCACAGCGATGGTGGGCAATTCGGCAACCGGCTCCTTCACTTCTTTAAGAAAGTCCACATCCATCTGTAATGCAGGATCCAGAGCCGGAGTAACCAGCAACAAAAGGTCGGTTCTGGTAACATAGTCAATCACCTGCTGCCGCAAGTCGGGACGGTCTGCCTGCTCATAACCGGGAGTATCCCAGAGGGTCAACGTTTCCCCAGTTTCTGATTGCCAGTGGTAGTCCTGAACGCGGTTAGTACTGGGCAACACATCGACTGCCGCCTGATTATCCACGAACAAGGTGTTGATCAGACTGCTTTTCCCTGCTCCTGTTCGTCCCACGAGCAAGATGTTAATTGGCTTTTGTTCGACAATTTCAGGTGACTCCGGTCTGGTCAGGATGTCACGCAGGGTTTGGGTTTCTGCTTTGGGCAGGGTAGGCGTTGGAGAGGATGGCAGTTCCAGTTCAGGAGCGCTGGTTCCACCGTAGAGGGCAATCGCCTGTCTACCCAGGTTTCTCAGGGCGGCTTCCCGTAAAAGCTGGCCCAAGTTGACCAACAGTTGCTGATTGGCCCTGTCTCCATAGCGCTGGGTAGCCGTCCTGGCAACGGCTGCTGCTGGGTTCAAAAGCCACTGGGCCCAGTTCCATACCTGCCAGATCTTACGGGCAGAGGGTTCCAGTTTTTTATAGACCAAATATGCCTGATAGGCCTGCCCAATTGTGACCTGGTTCAGCGCGGGAGACAGTTTTTGCATCCACTGATCCAGATCATCAATGGTTCCTCGCAGCAGTTCATAGGCCTGGGGAACATAGATATTGAGCAGGGGATGGTCTACCTGAGGATAGTAGGCATGGGCGATCGCTTCCACAAGTTGCTGACAGCGTTGCCAGAATTGGTCCCAACTCTCCCACAGGGGTGGATCGTTGCGGGCTTCCTCCAGAATCTTTTGGAGGGATGCCTCTGCCGCCTGGGCCGCTTTGCTGGCAGGAACCGTTGAGGGTTCCCCAGAGGATGCTTCCAGTTCATCGGTGACCTCCTCTACCAGGGCCAGGGCCTGTACCTGTGCCAGGGCGGGCTTGGTCCAGGTACCAAGCAGCCAACGCCAGCCAACAAAGACAATTACAAAAATTCCCCAGATCCAGTTAACGCCCCACTGGTGAATCTGGAATCCGGCGGCGGCCATCAGAAAACCCCCGATCGCCGCGATCGGGAGTGCCAAAACAATCCATTGCCAGGGCTGGAGCCTTACCATTGCCTAAGCCTGAGCGCTTTTTTTAAGTCTAATGCTTCACAGGAGAAGTTTTACGCCATTTATGATGAGCACCCATCCACCTCCACCCCCCACCCTCTTGCCTGTCGCCCGTCGCCTGTCGCCTTTACCAGAACTCGAATCTCTCTCAGCCCCCAGCCCCTGATCCTTAGCCCCCTCTTAAGTAATGACTGTAGGCCGATCCATCCCTGTAAAGAAACGAATTTGAGCAATGTCTTCAGCGATCGCAATCAAGCCAGCAAGTGCTTTTTGAGGATTGAGATTGTGTCTGGCGATATTAGGTTCATAGCTTTCTAAATAAATTCTCAGGGTTGCACCCTCAGTTCCCGTACCGGAGAGACGAAACACAATACGGGAACCATCCGTAAAACCAATCCGAATGCCTTGATTTTTGCTAACGCTGTAATCCACAGGATCATGATAGGTGAAGTCGTCTGAATAGCTGATCTCGTAATTGTTAAACTTCTTACCTTTGAGTAACGGAATTTGATTGTGAAGCTGTTGGATCAGGCTGCTGGCGCGATCGCTCTCCACTCCTTCGTAGTCGTGCCGGGAGTAGTAATTGCGTCCATAGAGCTGCCAGTGTTCTTTAACAATTTGCGCGACGGGCTGCTGCCGGATAGCTAGAATGTTGAGCCAAAACAGTACAGCCCACAGCCCATCCTTTTCGCGTAGGTGGCTGGAACCCGTTCCAAAACTTTCTTCCCCGCAGAGAGTGGCTTTGCCGGCATCCAGCAGATTTCCAAAAAACTTCCAGCCGGTTGGAGTTTCGTAGCAATCAATGCCCAAACGGGTTGCCACCCGATCCACGGCCTGGCTGGTGGGCATGGAGCGAGCAACTCCCGCCAGACCAGACTGGTAACCTGGTATTAGGTTTGCATGAGCGGTGAGAACGGCAAGGCTATCGCTGGGAGTCACAAAGAATTTGTGTCCCAGGATCATATTGCGATCGCCATCCCCGTCGGATGCAGCCCCAAAGTCAAGAGCCTCTTCCCCCCACAGCCGCTCCACCAGTTCGTGGGCATAGACCAGGTTGGGGTCAGGATGTTGCCCGCCAAAATCTTCCAGAGGTATGCTATTAATTACCGTACCCGCAGGCGCACCGAGTGTCTGTTCAAAAATAGCGTGGGCATAGGGACCCGTGACGGCATGCATGGAATCCACAATCATGCGAAAGTAACCGCCGGAGAGTAGTGAATGAATGCGATTAAAGTCAAACAGGGACTCCATTAGCTTGAGATAGTCGGCGATCGGATCTATCACCTCTACAACCATTTCACCTAGTTGAATACGTCCCAATCGATCAAGGTCAACCTCTCCCCCCTCCAAAATTTTGAACTGACGAATGGTTTGGCTATGGGCAAAGATGGCATCCGTCACTGCCTCTGGAGCTGGTCCCCCGTTGCTGATGTTGAACTTCACCCCAAAATCTCCCTGAGGACCACCCGGATTGTGGCTGGCAGAGAGAATGATGCCACCCAGGGCCTGATATTTACGAATCATGCAGGAAGCGGCTGGAGTAGATAAAATCCCTCCCCGCCCAACAAGTACCCGACCAAACCTATTGGCGGCTGCCATTTTCAAAATGACCTGGATAGCCTGTCGATTGAAATAGCGCCCATCGCCACCCAGGACGAGCGTTTGTCCCCGGCAGGATTCCAGACTGTTGAATAGGGATTGAATGAAGTTTTCCAGATAGTAGGGTTGCTGGAAAACCGAAACTTTTTTGCGCAGCCCAGAAGTACCAGGCTTTTGATCCATAAAGGGCCGGGTTGCTACCAACAACACACGCATTACCCAACCCCCACTCTCAAGCCTAAAGCTATTCTACGATGCCATTGCCGAAACTTTCTCTGGTTGTTTGACTTCATTGGGGCAGGGGTGACCCTGCTCAAAATCGGTCAGGTTCTTGATTGTAGTGCGTGAGATATCTTCCAGGGCATTTTGAGTGAAAAATGCCTGGTGAGCGGTGATCACCACGTTGGGAAAGGACTGTAACAGTTGAAAAGTATCATCCTGAATGACAGTGTTCGACAAATCCTGGAAGAAAAGCTCATCTTCCTGCTCATACACATCGATTCCCAAATAACCAATCCTTCCAGTCTTGATTCCTTCAATGGCGGCTCTGGTATCAATGAGTGCACCTCTACTGGTATTAATTAGCATTACCCCAGGCTTCATTTGCTCAATTGCGTTTGCATCAATCAGATGATAGGTTTCTGGAAGAAGAGGGACATGGAGCGAAATAATATCAGCATTTTCAAACAACTCAGATAGTTGTACATACCGAGATGCCCCAATGGCTTCAAAATTGGGGTTAGGGTAGGGATCGTAGCCCAGCAACTGGCAGCCAAATCCATGCATGATTTGAGCGAAAATCAGTCCGATTTTACCAGTGCCAATCACTCCTACTGTCCGTCCATGCAAATCAAACCCTAACAACCCCTCCAGGGAAAAGTTATCATCTCGAACACGATTGTAAGCCCGGTAGAGCTTACGATTGAGCATGAGAATCAAACCTACGGCATGTTCGGCAACTGAGAAGGGAGAATAGGTTTTTACCCGTGCCACTTTAATTCCCAACTCTGCTGCGGCTTTCAAATCGATGTTGTTAAACCCGGTGCTGCGGAGAACGACAAAGCGAACTCCTTGCTTTGCAAGAATGGCCAGGGTTTCTGCTCCCAGATCATCATTCACAAACACACAGATTGCAGGACATTCTGCTGCAAGCGGGGCGGTTTTGGGTTCAAGCCTGGCATCAAAATAAATCAATTCGTGATTACCGTGGAGAGCAATATTCGCCGCGTTGAGAAATTCGCGATCGTAAGATTTGGCACTAAAGACAGCAACCTTCATAAACTTCTCTCTAAAGTCCCATAAACTCGCGCTCTTCGCTCATTGCACTGACGTCCACTAGAATTTACAGCAAGAACCGGTGGCGTACTTCCAAGATTGCAAACACATTTGGGGCTGCACAGAAATTGACTACGATCAACCAGGTATAGCTATAGCCACCAGGCTTAGGACGGGGTGCAGGGGTGGAACCCCAGGTTGGGGGCTTCGCCCCCACACCCCCTTAAACCCAGTGTCCTAAGC
>JAIMBL010000091.1 GCA_023511615.1 Leptolyngbyaceae cyanobacterium HOT.MB2.61 | reverse complement strand
GGCACTGAAATAAGCTCAGAACTAAAGTTCTGGCTCAAAGCTAAAGTCAGTTGAAACTGACTGAAACGCAGATTTGTTGGGGGTTGAACCTGTTTTAACAGGTTTCTGGTTTGAGCCTGAGATCTATCTCAAGGCTCTCTGGTTAATGCCATTCAAAATAGGGTTTCCAGTCGCTCTAGAGCTAACCAGAAACCTTCTCCGTCATTTTTGTGCCCCTGCCAGATCTCAGGAATAAACGATGCCTGGGGAGCGGTTTTGTCTAGATCTTCTGCCAGAGCCGGAAAGTCGATTTCACCTTCCCCAATTTGCAGTCCTTCCCCATCAATTCCCTGGGCATCGGCAATGTGCAGGTGAGCGACATAGGGACCCACTTTTTCCACAAATTGCTTGAATGACCACTTGTGGTGATTACACGCCAGTTTGGAGTGGGAGACATCCAGGCAAACCCGATAGCCATTTTCCTGACAGAATTTTGCCGTGTCCTGGGGATCGACAAATAGATTGTGGTGACGTTGTCCGCCAAAGTGCCAGGGGAAGGGTGGCATTGTTTGAGGAATGATTTCTACACCATCCATGTCCAACTGAGACAGGCTATTCACCAGCAAATCGTAGAGTTTACTCCGTTCAGAAAGGGGGAGTGGAGCATCGACTGTAAATCCGCCTACGTTGGTGACAATGCAGGGGCGACCCGCTTTTTTGAAGAAAGGAATGAGCTGCCGGGTCAGGCTAATGACTCGTTGTAGTTCAGCGATCGAGTGTTGGCGATAGCCTTCATCGGGGGAACACAAGTCTAAAAGATGATCACCTGCAAATAGTTCTGGACTGTGAATAACAAAGTCCAGATTGTAGGACCGATCAAAGTATTGGTGAATGTCCTGTTCCAAATCCTTATAGCTGAGGTGAAACTCCAGCAGATCAGGATTGGTCTTCGTCAGCAATGCTTTGAAGTCGTGATAGCGTACAGGCACTCCCCAGGGACGTTTGAATTTATAGGGGCGGGCTTCGATCTTTGACTCTTCCAGGTCACTGGGGAAAAAGAAATCGCCTGCTTTGAAGCAGCGACGAGCCCGTTTACCAATCAACTCCTGTTTGCGATTGGGTTGTAAGCCCTGTCCGGGACTTTTAATCTCAATCATGTCTGCGGTGATGATTTGTCCTGGTTGCAGGTCGCAGTTGATCACCAAACTTTTTGCCAGGGTTTCCCGGTTCATCAATTCGCCCTGACTGAGCTGCCGTTCGGCTCCTGTCCCCATGGACTGCTCAACCTGACGGATGCCTTCTACCATCGCCCGAAATTCACTGGGCAGCAGGCTGACTTTATGGTCGTTGCCCTCCATCGCTTTGTCGAGGGTAAAGTGTTTTTCAATCACTTTGGCACCCTTGGCAACGGCTGCGATCGCCACATGAATGCCCCGCTCATGCCCAGAATAACCAACGGGACAATCCCCGATTTCCTTTAACCGATCCAGGTAGTTGAGGTTGACATCCTTAAACGGTGCAGGATAGGTGGAATTGCAGTGCAGCAAGACGTACATTGCTCCCAACCGCTGTAACAGTCGGACTGTTTCAGCAATTTCTGCTTCGGTAGACATCCCGGTAGAGCAAAGAATTGGTTTGCCTGTCTTTGCCAGAGCGGTCAGCAGTTCGTGGTTGGTCAGGTCAGCAGAAGCAACTTTATAAGCCTTCATACCGTAGTCTTCCAGCATGGCAAGGCTTTCTAAGTCCCAGGGAGTACACAGGGGAAGAATGTTTCGCGCTTTGCAGTAGTCGAAGGCCGCAAACATTTCCTCTGGTGTCAGTTGAAACCGGGACAGTAAATCGAGGGTATATTGGGAACCCAGGTCTTCGCTGGCATCGTTGGCGTTACCCGCGTTGCGGTACAGCGACTTCAAATTGCGCATCTGAAACTTGGCGCAGTCTGCTCCAGCAGCGATCGCCTCATCAATCAGTTGCTTTGCCAGATCCAGGCTGCCATTGTGGTTGTTACCAATTTCAGCAATGATGAACGCCGGAGAGTGGGCATCGATGGTGAAGTTGCCAATACGAATACCATCGGGTCTGCGACGGGCGATCGCGACCAAGTGCCGATTATTGTCGAGGAGTGGAATGAACTCAATCTCGTTAGAAAAATAGGATTGAATCTTTTCCGGGTCATCCGTATGGTGAGCAAACTTGTAGTTCTTATTGCTAATGCGGGAAACAGGCTGATTTAAGTTAATGGTGTCTTGTTGCACCAACCAGCGGCGAAAGTCGCCATCAGTTAAAATGCCTTCCAGTTCGCCTGATTCAGTGACGGAAAAGATAATGCGGCTTTTGTTGTCGCTAATTTTTTTGAGTGCGTTGATGATATCGTCCTCAGCAAAGACGATATATTTAGCCAGATTCTTTTCGATAATCATACAAGTTGAGGCTGTCTGTTCAGCAGAAATTCGATGTACTCAAAGTCGGCAATTGAGTCAATTTCCCAGTTCTGTTCTTCACTCATTTCAAATAGGGAAATTTTGCCACCCAGTCGGTTTCCTGACTCTTTCAGCACCCAGGGTTTGAAGACATATATGGAGCCATTTTCCATAAATTGGGGATTCATATCCTGACGGCGTTGACGGTTGCGGTAGTCATAGTTAATGGACCTGGCAACACCATCCACTCGTTCCCACAGAAAGCGATGGTTGGGAGATACCGATAGCAACGAATCTGCATTTTCCTGGCGCAGCTGGGTAATGGCTCGATCAATATCGGCTCCGCTTCTGAGGGGAGAAGTGCATTGCAAAAAGACCACCAGTTCAGGCGTCGTCCCTGTGGCTTCAATGGTAGCCAGGGCATGGATCAGGGCAGATTCCGAAGAGACCGTATCACCTGCCAGTTCTGCTGGACGGTGAATAATCTCAGCTCCATACTCCAGGGAGACTTCAGCAATTTTGGGGTCATCGGTGGAGACATAGATGCGATCAACTAGTTGAGATTCTTGACAGTCCAAAATGGAATGGGCAATCAGGGGTTTACCCACTAACATGCGGACATTCTTGCCGGAAACACCTTTGGAGCCTCCACGGGCAGGGATAATTGCTATTGCTTCCACCTTGGTTGAAATGTTCATTCCAAATAATGTAGTCAAAACAAATAACACAAATGCAAGTTAGTCAAAAAGTAGCCTGCATGGGCGAGGGACTAATCAAATGGACTACTGCTTTGGCTTCCTCTGCCCTTTTTGCAGCCAAATTTTTGATAATTTGCCTTCTTTCAGCCCCTTCTGCAATCAGAGAGAAAGCTAATTCAGTAATTTCTTCACACTCTCGCTCAGTAGGGAACGCAGAAAATTCATGAGGCTCTTTATACTCAAGAACATCTTGTAAGCTCCTCATCTTATGAGAGTTAGAACCCAAGAATATACAAGGAGTGCCACCTAGTGATGCGAAAATCGAAGGATGATATCGCCCTGATACAAACAGGTTTGCATTTGAGAGAATAGCACCTGCCATAAGAATAGAAACATTAATAGGAACAAAAGGCACATTTGTTTTTCTGGAAACCTCTTGTAAAAATTCATCTCCAGTGCAGGCCTGCACTAATATTAATGTCTTTCCAAGTTTTTTAAGAGACTCAACCAGGTGAGTATAGGCTGGAATAGCCTTGTCAAATCTTTTTGGAGCTAAAGATGTACCTCCAATGCAGATAAATGGTTGGCTAAAATCTAATTTTCCAAAATATTCGTCTATTTCAGGATAAGGGATGATGAAATCACCATTCTTTGGTAATTCAGATTCTAGAAAGTACCGTTGCCATGTGAAAAGAGCATCTGGAATAAATCGCGCACTGATTTGCCTGCTAAAGCTCTCGACTAGTTCAAAAGAAACTGGGTCTCTCAATCCAACCAATTGGCATTTCTCCAAAATCTCTACAGCCTGTTCGGTGGTATCCTGATTTCTGCCACTGATTGGACAGTCAGAAATCATTGCATTGACATAAAAAATGGGCTTCTTTAAGGAATTCGCAATCTCCATCACAGTTAAAAGAAACAGAAGTTTTCTTCTTGGGGGACTGGTGAAAATCATATCTCCTTCCCCATTAACAACCATTGCATCACATGCTTCTATCCACTGATAAATGGACTCTATCTGAGATTTTACATTTTTATATTTCAAAAAATCTTTTACACTTGTTTTTAGATTTGGTTCTATAACATCCCTGGATTTTCCAAGTTTTCTTGCTAATTTATCTTCCAGGATTACGAGATTAGAAAGGATCGGTTTTGGTCTTTTCCAATCAACATTTAATTTGTTAGAAAATTCAGGAAACAATTTCCCCACGTTGACTGTCCGGGCTATTTGGTCTCCAGTAATTTTGTTTGAGATAGTAAATTTTTCAGATAAAAGTTGGTAAAGAGCAATGCTTGTTCCACGACATCCCCAGTTTGGTCTGTCACGGTTATCGCCTACATAAAGTATATTCATGTTGAGAACCTTTCAATCTGTGACTTACTGTTTAAAGAGTGACTAATTTCCAGGAATGAGGTTGATAGAAGCTACATCTGCTCATCTTGGAGTCGCCTCTTACGACAAACGTAAACGACTCGACTGTGTCAAAAATATAGCTGGAGTCTTTTCTAAGATTTACACTAGCTACATACACTCCTGGTTTAAAGCAGACGTATGGCATTTGTATCTGAATCTCATGGTTTCCCGTCGAAATATCAAAAACACCTTGTTCAAGCCAACCACTCAAAAAGAGTATCGTATTATTTTCTCCACCAACCTCACGAACCTCTATTCTTAAACTGACAGCACTAAAGCTCCTATGAGCCTTAAATCCTACACAAAAACTAGCAGATTCCCCACTTGTTAATGAATCAATAGTGTTGCTTTCAAGGTTTTTAAGACAAATAGAGGTGATATCTACTCCTGAACTATTGGAGGGCGATTTTTCAGGAATAGTCATCTTGCCTTGAATTACTTTCGTATTACCTAGAAATAAATCTTCCTCATACATCTCAACAATCTTGTCTGGAGTGCCTCCTGCTATCAACTTACCCTTTTGCAAATAAATAGCAGAGGTTGACACCGCCATAATGGCCATTGAATTATGACTGACAAAAATAAAAGAGGTGCCTTTTGCACGCAATTCGGCCAGTTTACGAGTACATTTACTTCTAAACTTTGCATCCCCAACTGCCAGGACTTCATCAATTAGCAAAATATCTGGTTCGGTGTGGATGGCACAGGCAAATCCCAAACGGGCAGTCATCCCAGAGCTATAAGTTTGCACGGGAGCATCGATCGCGTCTCCAATTTCAGCGAACTCCACAACCTGATCAAACCGCTCATCAATTTCTTTCTGAGACAAACCCAGAATTGACATATTGGCATAAATGTTTTCTCGCCCCGTCAAAATTGGGTTAAATCCTGCACTCAATGCAATCAGGGGTGCAATTCGTCCACACACATCAACTGATCCGGCATCTGGTTTAATCAATCCGGCAATCACTCGCAGTAGAGTTGACTTTCCACTCCCATTCTTGCCAACCAGACCAAGGGCTTCCCCCCGTCGTAATTGAAAACTGACGTTTTGTAATGCCCAAAACTCCTTTGGACGTAAACGGTCGCTTTCCCTCCGTAAACCAACCAGGTCAGCAGTAATATCCTGCACACCGTAGAGCAGCGATCGCTTCAAATCCCGGCAAAACTTCTTTGACACGCCATTTACTGACAAAACCACATCATCAGCCCTTGTCAAAGTTTGCTTCTGCTCATTCTGGTTCAATGCTTTAACTATGACAGATCGATCCATAATTCAGTTGCTTATTTGGAACGAGAAGAGTGTTTATTGGTTCCACTTGCCGCCATTTTCAAATGCCTAAGTCACACTTTAGCCCCTGGCCCCACTCCCTAATCCCTGTTAAGGTGCAGAAACTCAACTGGAAAACGCTGTCATTAAATTTGCTTAAGAACTCACTCGTTCAATGACATAGGGCATCGCAACCCGATAAAGAATCCAGGCAACCAGCAGGCCACCAATCGCTATCCCACTCGTAATCCAGAAACCCTGAGGATCGGAAATAACCCCTGTCGTTGCCAATTCCCGCGTTGTCACCAGTAAAGGGGTGACTGGGTTCAGCTTTACCACTGTGGCAAATGTGCCACTGCTCGGTACTGGAAACACTACTGGCGTCAGGAATAGCCAGGGACCGATAATCAATGGGAGTGCCTTCGACACATCGTTGTATAACCCTGCCAGTGGAGCTAGAAGTAACCCTATGAAAGTACCCAACCAGATCAGATGAAGCAGAGCAACTGGTGCGATCGCGATCGTCCAGGGAACCGGAATCCGAAACCAGAGAAACACACCCGCAATCAGAATAATCTTGATGCCAAAGTTGAAAAAGACCTGCCCCAGCTTTGCCAGAATGATTGCTTCACGGGGAAAATTTATCTTCGCCAGCAACCCTTTTGAAGTTGTGATCGCTTGAATGGGAGAGTTAAGCGCCTCAATAAAGGTCTGCCACAGCATCGTGCCAAGCATGACATAGGCAGGATAGGGAATATCGGTTTTGCCAATATTGATTACTTTTGCATTAGTTGCAAACGTAAAGCCAGCCGCTAGAATAATCGGTGGAATAAATGCCCAGGCAATCCCGAACATTGATTGACGATACTGCGCACTCAGGTCTTTGACCATCAATCGCCATGCCAGTTCCCGTGATGCCAGCAAGTCTCTCCACATCTTTTTCCAGATGGGGGGGCCCGGTTGCCGAAACCAGCTTGCAGAGGTATAGGTGACTTGATTGGGGAGACCTGATGGAGAAATGGGCGAATGCGCGATCGCGGACGGATTAACTCGCTGTGGTCTGTGGTCGTTCATCAGTTGCCCCTGAGCAATAATGGTTCCAGAAAATGCATCAGTGCGATTCCTCTAAACCTATACAGTGGTCAAATCAGCCATCAGGAGAGAATCTCAATGCAAGTTTCCCTTCTTCTTGGATTCTTTAAGGTTTGTAAATTGGAGCGATGCTCAAGAGCCTCGAAATCCAGATTTCGAGGATTCAAACTCGTTAATTCAGTCCTATTTGCTTACGGTTGATCTGGGTCAAGTCCCAACTCTCGCAGGCGAGCTGCTAAAATTTCGGCCCGTTGTCGTTCCTGTTGCAGTAACATTTCAGCCTGCTCGGCCCGTTGTCGTTCCTGCTCGGCCCGTTGTCGTTCCTGCTCAGCCCGTTGCTGTTCCTGTTCGGCCCGTTGTCGTTCCTGCTCGGCCCGTTGTTGTTCCTGCTCGGCCCGTTGTTGTTCCTGCTCGGCCCGTTGTCGTTCCTGCTCGGCCCGTTGTCGTTCCTGCTCGGCCCGTTGTCGTTCCTGTTGCGATCGCTCCTCTGCTGTGGGGATCCAGTTGCCCTCCGCATCATACCAGCGCAACCATAACCCGTCCGCATTCTGATACCGCCCCTGCCATACCCCCAGTCCTAATTCAATCTCCTCAAACCAGAACCGCTGTTCAGGCAGTGCGACTTCCTGATAGCGGGTGGCAACCAGCTGAAATACTTGCAACCGATTCACATACCGGTCAAACACTACATAATAGGGAACTCGCAGAACCTGCTCGTATACTTGCCATTTCGTTGGTGGCTGGTTCACTTCTCGCAGGTTTTTTCCCAGGTCCTCTGATTCCGTACCGGGTGACAGTAGCTCAATCACCAGAAAAGGGGGGACTCCCTCCTGCCAGATGAGATAGCTCAGGCGCATCTCCTCTTGCTGATGGGCACGCGCAACTCCCAATACCAAAAACCAGTCCGGACGTTTGTACCACAGGGTATGGCGGCTGTCGTAGTAGAGGTTTAAATCACTGGCCGTAAAGATCGCATCCGGTGCGTAGTTTGGCGGGCGGCAGGTTTCGTCCAGTAGACGGGGCTGAACTAGATGAAACTCGTCGGGCAAACCAGGTTCCTCCGGATCTTCGCTGGGAAGATCATACATAGTCGGGAGGGTTTCCTGCGGTGGACGGGGCGGGTTGGTCTGGTACATGGCTCAGGTGGTTCAACCGTGATTACGATTTAACCTGAGTGTAACTGATTACTCCTGACAAAGCCTTGAAGGGTGAGGGGTGAAGAGTGAGGAATGTTCACCTTTGGCGTTCCCGCAGGGTGGAGTGAGGAGTAGAGAGTTGTTAGTTGTTAGTCACTATGAAACTTTGTGGGCATTGCCCACCCTACAATTTGTGCCTCTTTCCTCTTTCCTCTTTTTACACAGCTCCAAACCCCCGAATCCCCTGATACCCAACCAACCGCGCCTGGCGGCGGGTAAACTCTCCTACTGAAGGATTGCCATTGGGGTGGATCATCCCCGTTGCCTGTTGCCAGAGTTCAGTCGGCGCAACCGCCGCATCGTAGGTTGCGGCCTTAGAAGAGTCCGTGCTTTCGTGCTTGCGGATGTGGTACCACTTTGTTTCCTGGCATTCTGGACACCAGAATGCTTCCAGCCATTCGCCAACCAGTGGCACAGCCGTTGCTGACCGCACCAGTAGCAATGCATTGCGTCGGTTTATGCCTCGCTGTTGCAGTTGCCCCGCCTGGTCAGCAAAGAGGGGATACTTCTGACTCACACTATCGAGATAGCAACCGTGAATGGGACAGAAGATGGACCGCCGCTGCGATCGCTTTCGATTTCGAGCACACCGCTTCTGCAATACGACCTCCCCCATTGTCAACATGATCTTAGACAGAAGAAGGTTACGGTGGAGGGACCGAGATCAAACGACCATCAAAGCCCAACTCCAATTGAATATAGCTATAGTCACCAGGTTCAGGACGGGGTGCAGGGGTGGAACCCCCGGCTGGGGGCGAAGCCCCCATTCCCTCTTTAATTCCAATGTCCTAACGCACCTGCGTAGAGCTACAGTTAGCGATCAAACCAGTAACTCAATCCATTTCATTTTTCCGTCTACTAAAAATCGTATCCGGACAAATGCTCCTTGCCGGTCAGCGACTTGAATCATTCAAACCTCTCAAACCTCATCGGGATCGATGCCCATTTTCCTCAGTCGCTCTGCCAGTCGCTCTGCTTTTTGCTGGGCGAGATCCCGTTCTTGCTGAGCCAGATCCCGTTCTTGCTGGGCGAGATCCCGTTCTTGCTGGGCGAGATCCCGTTCTTGCTCTATCTGTTCGCGCACCTGCTCCGCTTCTTGACGGGTCAACAACTTTAACCCGGTTTGCGGGTCATAAAACCGCAGTTCCTTCGGCAGGGGAACCACTCCTAAACCCTGTTGCACAGGTGTTTGCAGTTGCAGATCCAGCCCCAATACCGGGCTGTGGATGTACTGAGTCCCATCACTGCTTATCTCCAGTGGCAATGGCACATATTGACCGTTTACCA
Organism: Leptolyngbyaceae cyanobacterium HOT.MB2.61; assembly: GCA_023511615.1. Taxonomy (GTDB): domain Bacteria; phylum Cyanobacteriota; class Cyanobacteriia; order Leptolyngbyales; family Leptolyngbyaceae; genus Leptothermofonsia. The sequence continues at coordinate 8,682 of JAIMBL010000091.1, read as the reverse complement.
GATGAAAGCCCTTCAACTGGGGATTTAAGTAATCCGCCGTTGGGTCGTACTGAAAATACTCCTCCACTCCCAGACTGGCATACAACTGCGGCTTCTCGACTTCGTCTTGGCGTCGTGTGCTGAAGGAGGTAATTTCCAGGATGAAAGAGGGAAGCTTTCCATGCTCCTGCCAGGTTTTGTAGCTGCGTCGCTTGCGGTGACTGACCCCAAACACGACAAACACATCCGGAGCAATGACCGCCTGGGGATTGCCTTCCTGATAGTAAATGAACAGATTACCCGAAACATAGACATTCTGCCGACTCTGAAAGTAAAGCTGAAGAACTTCAACGCAGTAGAGCAGGTAGTCACGGGTGGCATCGCTTTCAGTCATGGGTTGACCGTCAGACTCCGGGTAAATGATTGAGTCCAGCGCAAGCCTGGTGTCCTGTGTCATAGCATTCCCCAACGCAGCGCAATGTTCTTTTATCATGTCATCATCTCTCCTCACTTTACACTCCGTGGCAATGCGTGAAATCTCACCCCATCCCACAGGACTGCCAGAGGCGAATTCCCGCCGCGCCCTGACTCCCTCATCTCCTCAGCTTTTGGAGCAACGGAGACAGGAGGCGTTGGCAGTCGCTCAACAGTGTAAGGTTATTCTGCGCGATCGCTGCCCAGTAACCCCTACTTAGCCTTAAAAGAACGTCTGCAAGATGAGCTGGTTGCATTAGAGCGAAATGCGGCAGCCCTGGAAACAGCCCTTGAACATGCTAAAACCAATTTGGATGAATATGATGTCCGAGCTTTGGCAAGCTACATCGATGATTTTTACAAGCGATGTGAACGGATGAGCGAACGGGTTGTGGTTTCACGTCATCGCGCTGGCAGAACTTGCACCTGCTGTACTTATCAAAGTGCGTCAGGCTCTCACAACGTTTACAGCGTGGCTGGATCAAAAAGCGGCTTCAGCTTAATCTTCCCTGGCAATCGGCACGATATTCAGATATAAGTAGCTGGGTGCAATTAAATTAAAAATGGTTTTGGGGGTGGAGGGGGTGAAACCCCCTGCCTAGGGGCAACGCCCCCACTCCCTCTCTAATTCCAATGTCCTAACGCACTTGCATAGAGCTATAGTTGTTGGTTGTTAGAGGAAGTGAGGAGTGAGGGGTGGGGCGGCAAGCGACAGGCAAGAGGGGACAGGCGAACTCAAAACTCAGAACTCAGAACTATCCCCCCATTACCCATCTACTAATCTACAGGGACAAACCCTGGGCAATTAGAATCGCCGCGATCGCCCCAATCAGTGTATTTAAAACATTAACGACCTCATTGGTCAGCCAGCTAAACCGGGTTTGTAGGGTTGCTCCAATTACGCTTTCCAGATTGGTAGCAATGAAAGCTGCTACTACGCAGACTCCCACCATTGCCAGAGAAATTAACCCCATCGCCCACCCCACTAGGGCCATTACTACCGATGCCGCCACTCCTGCCACTGTTCCTTCCAGGCTGACGGCACCCTCCGTTCCCCTGGGGACTGGCTTGAGGGTCGTGATCAAAAAGGTGCGCTGACCGTAGGCTTTCCCAATCTCACTGGCAACCGTATCGGCCAGTTTGGTGCTGAAACTCGCGACATACCCTAATAACAATAAGGAGACCAGCCACGGCCTCACTGGCAAATTCAGCCAGGACATGAGTAAAACGCCCACTGCACATAGGGCTCCCACAAGGGCTGATCCCCAAACGTTTTCTGGTCCCCGTGCGCCAGAGCGTTTTTCAGCAATTCCCTCTGCTTCCTTTTGCGCCAGGCCGATCCGTGTCACTGCCGAGCCCAACAGGAAATAGGCCATCACCACCAGGTACCCCTGCCAGCTCAAACTACCCCATACCAGTACTCCCAGAAACCAGGCATGAAGGAGTCCCGCTGGGGTGAGCAACTTTTTGGGTGCGAACCAGGCGATCGCGGCCAGAACTGTGTTTAAAGCAAGGGCGATTAGCCAGGGAACGAGAGAGGGAGCGGGAAGTAGAAAGGAGGAAACAGGAAGGAGATTGAAAACTGGGAGAAGTGGGAAAGACATGGATGGAATCCGGAGGAGCAATACCCCTCATTCTGACACCCTCAGGTTGCAAAGTACCCCAGTGGGTCATGCTCAGTTCCCATTCCGTTGCACAGATTGGAAGAGATGAACCACCTGAGCCAGACGATTCATATAGCGATCCTATCTGGATTGTGAAAAGGGATTCCGGTGAAATCCCTTTTTACAAAGCCCTTTCCTTTCGCAAATCATTTAGGACTGCTACAGATGAACTTGTGCTAGCAGATGGCTGGTTTGAACACCCTCTTTCCCTACCAGGAGAAACCTGTGCTTTCTACTCAAAACTGTTACGAAGACTGTACTGCCGCTGACAAGGAACTGGAGAAACACCAGTACAGCTCCCAGCCTTACAGTCGGCAGACTGCTGACTACGAGAAAGCGATCGCCCACTACGATGCAGCCTTGCAAATGAATCCCAACTCCTGCGAAACCTGGCTTTTAAGAGCCAGAGTACTCCTGGTTTTGGGACGCTACGAAGCTGCGATCGCCAGCTACGACAAGGCTCTCCGCCTGAATCCTGACAGTATGGATGTTTGGCGCTGGCGGAGCTTTGCTCTCTATCTCGTCTACGATGAGCAAACCAACTCTTTAGAAGCCATCAGCCTGGTTGTGGAGAGTAACCCCACCCATCCAGCAACCGCTAACATAGTAGATAAATACCAGCGAACAATGACTGAAAGTAAGCATTGGACTACGTTAGCTATTCCCCAGGAATGCTCAGAAGAATGTAGAGTTGCGATCGCCTGTTATCAGCGAACAATTTGCGCCAACCATAGTCCCGCTGAAGCCTGGCTGGGACGATTTTGGGGAGAGAGATAGGTGTGAGGGGACCTCCTGCCTCTGCTCCCTGCTTTTCTTTCTCTGATTTCTTTTTCTTTCTTTTTTCCAGCCTCACTATGAACCAGCCACTTTTCCACCTTGCCTTTCCTGTCAACAATATTCCTCAAACGAAGGCATTCTATGTCGATGGACTGGGTTGTGAGATGGGGCGTGAAGGCCCGCACTCGGTAATTCTGGGTTTGGGTGGGCATCAGCTAGTAGCCCACATCACTGATGAACCATTGCTACCTCAGAATGGCATCTATCCCCGGCATTTTGGATTGATCTTTACCTCTGAGGCTGAATGGGAAGCTTTGCTGGAACGGGCTCAACAGAAACAACTGGCATTCTATCAGCAACCTAAACGACGGTTTCCCGGCCTGCCCCTAGAACATCGCACGTTCTTTTTGCAAGACCCCTCTGGTAACCTGCTGGAGTTTAAGTTCTATCGCTACCCAGAAGCAATTTTTGGTCAGCGTGAATTTACAGCGATCGGCGATCGCGCTTCTGTTAGTCCATAGTTCCTGACCGCCACTGGCTCTGTCAGAGCCTCAGCCACCGCCCACAGACTTCTGGGGTCAGTTACCATATGGCGGTGTGCTGGAACCCAAACTCTGACATCCTTACCCACCGGCATTTGCGAACTGCTGGCAGGAACAATCATCATATCAAGGGGAGTCCAGATTGAGGTGAAGTTAAGTTGTTCCAGCGTGGTCACATCCCGGTTCAGGTCTTTTAGCAAAGGACTGTTTGGACGCATTTGTATACACCCTGGACGCAAAGAGCCATAGGCAACCCAGGTGCCGTTGTGGGGGGAAGACAGGGTAATAAACCGCTGCACTCTCTGGGCTCCACCCATTCGTTGAATGTAGTAGCGGCTCACAATCCCCCCCATGCTGTAGCCTACGATATCTAAAGGGGTTCCTGGAGCAAAGGTGCCATCAATATAATCAGCCACCTGAGCAGCTAAATGCTCCAACTTGCCGTCCCCATTATTGGGTGTCATATTCAGGTCATAAACCGACCAACCCTGCTGGGTGAGGTGCGATCGCATCGAGTCAAAAATGATACGCGTATCCCAGATCCCGTGGATCAACAATACTGGATTACGCAAGCCTGTAGCGTTCATTGATGAAGAATTGGGGAAGAACGGTAGTGAAGTTATCTTAACTACTCTAAAAGTTTAAATAACGAAAAGCACAGTTAAGCTTCCTACTAAGCCAGTTCCTGAAATGGCCTTGACAAAGAAGAAAAGATTGATTGCAGGCATTTCCAGGGAAAGTCTCCAGAAAGTCTCCAGCCTAAGCTCCAAAAGATATGAGAACTTTCGTCTCCAGCCTTAACCTGCCAATAGTCTGGCTTTTAAGAAAACTGAATCTATTTCGATTAACCTGTTGCCTCAACTTAACCTTATCTTTACGGATTCAATGTGGCGTTAGAGGGAAAGCTCACCGAGCTACAGAATTATGCTTTTCTCTCTAAAGGCAAATCGTTGGGCATTTTCCGCTTCTGCGATCGCCCTTGCATTGGGTCTGGCATCCTGCGGGCCCACTGCAACCACACCTCCGGCAGCCAACACGGGCGGTGCCAGTCCAGCGGCAACAGGTGGTGGCGGAACCGTTTCTCTCAGTGGTGCGGGCGCTACTTTCCCTGCTCCGCTGTATCAGCGCTGGTTTACAGAATATAATCGAATCAATCCAAATATTCAAATTAGCTATCAATCCGTTGGTAGCGGTGCTGGCGTTAAGCAATTTCTCTCAAGAACCGTTGATTTTGGAGCATCCGATGCGCCCCTGAGGGAAGAAGAAATCAAAAAGTATCCCGCCGACTTGGGTAAGCCCCTTCAAATTCCTATGACAGGGGGGCGGTTGTATTTGCCTATAATCTGGAGGGGGTTGATAACCTCAGGCTTTCTAGAGACTCCTACTGTGGCATCGTAGCAGGCGAGATCAAGACCTGGAATGATCCAAAGCTAGTGAAGGATAATCCAGATGCCAAGTTGCCCAGTTCACCAATCACCTTTGTCCACCGGTCGGACGGCAGCGGCACCACGTTCATCTTTACCAACCACCTGCAAGCGGCCTGCCCCAACTGGAAAGCAGGAGCTGGTAAGTCGGTAGAATGGCCCATCGGAACGGGTGGCAAGGGGAACGAAGGAGTCACTGCTGCGGTTCAACAAACAGCCGGAGCAATTGGCTACACCGAGTACTCCTATGCCAAAGAGAATGGTTTGAAAATGGCCACCATTCAGAACAAGGCAGGTGAGTTCATCACACCTTCTCCCGAAGCGGCTTCCAAGGCTCTGGAAGGTCAAACCATTCCCGCCGACTTTGCACTGGAAGTTCCCAACCCTGAAGGTAAGAATGCTTACCCGATTGTGGGTTTAACCTGGCTATTGCTTTACGGCAAGTATGATGACCCTGCAAAAGCGGATGCCCTGAAGAACTTTATCAAGTGGGCCTATAGTGATGGTGCCAAGTTCGCAACGGAGTCAGGGTATTTGCCCATTCCGGCTGATGTTTCGTCTAAGGCGCTTGCTGCCCTGGATACGATTCAGGTAGCGGCTAAGTAAATCCTTTCTGGCTGTAGTCTACTTCGAGCAACATTGAAGTGGACTACAGCAAAGCTCCATTCTCCAACGCGATCGCTCGATTGCTAGCATGGAATCAACGCTATGGTAATCTGCTTTTGGGTTTGATTGTTTAGGGCAAACCCGTTCCTAAAGGTTTTTGACTATTTATGACTCCAGTAGTAGATAGTTCGGCGACTCCTTCGTGGAAGCGAACCGACCTTTCCCGCAAGATAGACAGTGGTTTTGTCTGGTTGACAGGGGCGTTTGCGATCGCTGTTGCGATCGTTCTTCTTCTGATTACTCTTCAAGTAGGTAGTCAGGCCCTTCCTGCGATGCAGGAATTTGGTTTGGGCTTCCTGGTGAGCAGCCGCTGGGATCCTGTTGCCAATATTTTTGGAGCATGGCCCCAGGTCTTTGGCACGATTGTCACATCCCTCATTGCCCTTGTCCTGGCGATTCCAGTTGGAGTTGGCGTTGGGATCTTTCTCAGTGAAGATTTTCTCCCACCGCGTTTGAAGCAGCCAATTGTATTTTTGATTGAACTATTAGCTGCTATTCCCAGCGTGGTCTATGGGCTTTGGGGCATTTTTGTATTCATCCCGTTTATCAGACCGTTCGGAAACTGGCTGCATCAAAATTTGGGATGGTTCCCATTATTTAGCACTCCTCCAGCCGGTCCGGGCATTTATGTGGCAGGCATTATTCTGGCAATTATGATCTTGCCCATTATTTCAGCTATTTCACGGGACGCATTAGTGGCAGTCCCTCTAGAATTGCGCCAGGCGGCCTATGGCTTGGGGGCCACTCGCTGGGAAACCATTTTTAGAGTGATTCTACCCGCTGCTTCTGCCGGGATTCTGGGCGGAGCAATGCTGGGATTGGGGCGGGCCATGGGCGAAACGATGGCTGTCACCATGGTGATTGGAAACTCAAACGTTGCTTCTCCTTCAATCCTGTCCCAGGGTTCTACCGTTGCTTCTCTGCTGGCAAACCAGTTTGCTGAGGCAGGTGATTTGCAAATGTCTTCACTCATGTATGCAGCGCTCGTCCTGTTTCTACTAACACTGGTAGTGAATGTTCTGGCGGAATTCATTGTCAGTCGGATTCGGTTGAGATACTAGCCAATGTTGGGGAAGTGGTTAGATGGCTGACCACTTGAGACAGAGTAGTTTGAAGAATGCAGATGCCAGGAGGAATATACGATGACTGGACGGGATCTATCTTTTTCTTTTCCGGGAAGAACTTTGAGGAAAAAACCAAGTTCGCCCCGAACATTATTCTCCAGCATCATGTCAGGGATAGTGGTCCTGTGTGCTGTAATCGCCCTCATTCCTCCAGTCGCAGTTCTTTTCTACATTTTGATTCAAGGATTTGCCCATCTAAATCTGGACCTCTTCTTTAAGCTACCGCCCCCACCTCTGGTTAAAGGAGGTGGTTTTGGTAATGCCTTCATAGGCACTCTGTTGACGGTTGGATTGGCATCTTTGTTCAGCATTCCGTTTGGCGTAATGGCAGCTATCTTCCTGGCGGAGTTTGCCAGGGATACAAAGCTGGCTTACTGGATTAACTTCTTCACAAACGTTCTCAGCGGTGTCCCATCTATTGTGATTGGGGTATTTATCTACGCGCTTATCGTGATTCCTACTGGGACATTTTCGGCAGTGGCAGGTGGGGTCGCCCTGGCAGTACTGATGCTACCAATGATTGTGAGGACAGCAACCCAGGCACTGGAAGCTGTTCCCATGGATTATCGGCAGGCGGCGATCGGATTGGGCGCAACTCGACTTCAAACGACTCTTCAGATAGTTCTACCGGCGGCAGTGCCAGCAATCTTAACTGGAGTGATGCTAGGGATCGCCCGTGCGACTGGAGAAACAGCTCCTGTTCTGTTTACAGCGTTGTTTAACCAGTTCTGGAATAGACCCCTCTGGCAGGGTGGGCTCTGGGAACCCACTGCAACGATGTCAATGCTGGTTTATAACTTTTCGACGGTTCCCTATAAAAACCAGCAGCAACTTGCCTGGGCAGGGGCTTTGGTGTTGGTAACTCTGGTTTTGGTAACTAGTATTGCCGCGCGGATGTTGACTCAACGCAGACGTTAGCTTCTACAACGACCCCTATTTTGATTGCCTGTTGCTCTTCCCTTGCCGCTGAAACCGAACTCAATATTCATTCAACCTCGACCTATGACTTCCAATCTTCAAACCGCCCGTCAAACCGAAACCGTCTTTCGTATAGAGAATCTTGATATCTATTACGGCAGTTTCAAAGCCGTTCGGGATGTCAACCTTGAAATTCCCCAAAATGCTATTACGGCATTTATTGGCCCCTCTGGTTGTGGTAAGAGTACGGTGTTGCGCTGCTTCAACCGCCTGAACGACCTGATCAAATCCTTTCATATTGATGGCAAAATCTACTACCACGACCAGGATCTCTACGCTTCAGATATTGACCCCATTGAGATACGCCGTCAGATTGGGATGGTGTTTCAGAAGCCCAACCCTTTCCCGAAAACGATTTATGACAACATTGCTTTTGGGCCACGGCTATTGGGCTTTAAGGGCGACATGGATGAGCTGGTTGAGCGTTCACTTAAGCAAGCAGCACTGTGGGACGATGTGAAAGATAAGCTTAAGACAATGGGAACTGACCTGTCAGGCGGTCAGCAGCAGCGGCTCTGCATTGCACGGGCGATCGCTGTTCAACCCGATGTTATCTTGATGGATGAACCCTGCTCTGCTCTGGACCCGATCTCAACCCTGAAAGTTGAAGACTTGCTCCAGGAACTGAAGGAGAAATACACTATCATCATTGTGACCCACAATGTGCAGCAGGCTTCCCGTGCTTCAGACTTTACTGCTTTCTACAATGTTCAGGCAAACGAAAAGGGGCAGCGGACTGGGTACATTGTGGAGTACGACCGCACCGAAGTGATCTTCCAGAATCCGCAGCAGGAAGCCACGAAGGAATACGTCAGCGGTCGTTTTGGTCAATTCTGAAATATCAGACAAGTCTGTTTTAGAGGTGAATTCTAAAGATACGAACGCCAGACATGTGCGTAAGTCGGTGAATAACCTGGAGGGCAACCATGCCCTCTTTTTATTGCACAGGTAAGTAGGAGTATAGCGGTAGTCATTGTGGTTAGGACGGGGTGCAGGGGTGGAACCCCTGCACCCCTGGTTGGGGGCGAAGCCCCCACTCCCCCTCTAATTCCAA